>CAZOGA010000024.1:8234-13858 GCA_964579095.1 uncultured Desulfurellales bacterium | reverse complement strand
TCAGTCAGCTCAGTCAGTCTTGAATGTAGATTTAAGTTATTCCCAAAATTGAACTGGTCATTTAGCCATGCATGATATTCAGTCGGAACTATTTGCAAAATGTCTTCCTTCATTTTTTTATACTGTTCAGTTGTCAAGAAAAACTTAACAACTTGCAATTCCTCTACTTTCTGCGGTGTTATCTTATATCCCCATTGTTCACCATCTTCACCGTAAAAGAAAAGCTTAATCTCGCCTGACACAATAACTTTTGAGAGTTCATCGGCGAAATATTCATCATCGTAGAATTTTGCAAAACCCTCATCTAAGATGAATCTCTCAAGTCTGCCGTTTTCATCACAATTAAGTTTAACGTTATAAAAACCGCTGACCTTATCATTGTTTGGGTCTGAAAACTTTTTTTCAAACGCAAGTTTCTTTTCTTGGTCAACTATTATTTCCGAACTCACATCAAAATTAAATTCGCTATAATATCCCATAATTTCCTCCTATAATTTTAAATAATTTTAATAATGATAGTCATAAGTACGAACTATCTCTATTTCTTCATTGCTTTGTTTTGTATCCCTATTGTATTTTAAGATACTGTACACTTATGTTCGCAATTTCACTTGAAGACCTTTTCAATAAGATTTTTGGGGTTGAAAGAGTTAAAAGGATTGGATAGACTTCCCATCAACACTAAAAAACACAAAAAGGAGGAAGCCTATCCATGGCCAATAGTAGCAAAGATTTAAAGGTATTTAAAGAAATTTTAACAAGGTTTGTGGTTGATGATGACCCACTGCTTTCTATGATGCAGTGGACTATGGAACAATTAATGAAGATTGAATTGCAGACTGTGTTTTTAATGCTCTTTAATCCACAATTCAACATTTTCCTTTAGAAGTTTTGCTTGATTTTTTGCCAAAAAACTTTACCCCAATAACTGGGCGCCTATGAGACTTGCATTATCCAAAGCGGCTTCCACCTTGACAAATTTTGCGGCAGGCCGAAATGACTCTGTTTTTATCTCGTTTCTCACAAAACTCAAAAGATCCGGATTGGACTCCACCAATCCGCCGCCAATAACAATAACATCGGGATTTAACATAGCTACAACTGTTCTTACTGCAGAAGAAAGTCCCTCATAAAAATTATCCATAACCATTTTTGCATTTTTATCGGTTGAATGCATAAGATCATTGAGAATGGGCTTTGAATCTATATTGAGATATTTTATCCATTTTGCCAATCCAGAGCCGGATGTGAACAGCTCCAAACAGCTGTTCTGTCCGCATCCGCATCTGAAAGGAGCTTTTTTGAATGGTATATGACCTATCTCACCCGCCAAATTTCCGCATCCTCTTATCAATTTTCCATTATAGATATATGCTGATCCGAACCCTGTGCCTATGGCAATGACGACAAGCATCGAGGCGGTTTTTCTTCTGTCATATTCAGATAGAGCGGCGCATTTTAGATCATTTTCCACTACACTTTTAATTCCATATTTTGTCCGCAGGAAAGCCTGCAGATCTATAGGTTCAATATCTATGTTGGGAGCTGACAATATGCAGCCGTTATGCACCTGACCGGCAAATGACATACCCACAAAATCCAGTGTTTTCCCCGAACGCTTAATCAGCTGTTCCAAAAACGGCATAACCGGCGTTTTTTCGGTATTGACAATATTAACAGCCCCCTTGCCGTTTTCTTTAAAAATATAGCGTATATGTGTGCCGCCTATATCGAGATACAGTTTCATGCATATATTCTGAAATCAATATTGCCAAATATGGAATTTCTTGTTTCCAGACTCCTTAAAAATTCTTCATCCCGTTTGTCTGTTTTAAGCATATTTTCCAGCTTTATAAAATTGGATATATGCTCTTTTGTGCGCTGTATGGAATATTCTTTTGCCGTCTGCGTAGTCATCAAAAATGCCCAATCACTGCTCTGCGCAAGCAGCAGCTCACGCAGCATCTGATTTAGAACTCTAATTTTTAACGGATTATTTTCACTGAGGTAGTCCTTTGACAGTTTCTGCATCTCGTCTGCCATATGATGCAGATGCCTGTATATCCAGTCATTTCTGCCATTGAGCCATACATCGTAGTATCCCCTGTCTCCCCACGAAGACGGCGATGGCTCAACAACTTGATTACTGGGAAATTCCTTAAGATATTCATTTGGAGTAATAGGTTTTATCTGCTTATGCGCATCCATTGCTTTAAACAGGTGATATAGAAAATCTACGCCCTCAAACCACCAATGTCCAAACAGCTCAGAATCATAAGGTGAAACTATCATCGGCGGTCTGTCCATCAAACTGTTTAAGTGTTCCAATTGTTTAATTCTGTTAAAGTGGAAATTCAGGGCGTGTTCCTTTGTCTTTTCTCTTGCCGTATCGGGATTATACAACTCTTTTTTATGTGTATCTCCGGTAATTTTGTAGTATTTGATGCCCGTAAATACACGCATGCCGTCAGGGTTAATATAGGGTCTAACATATTCAAGATCCAAATCATAACCTATATCTCTGTAAAAATCTCTATATGCATAATCTCCCGGATATCCCTCTTTAGAACTCCAAACCTGTTTTGATGATTCGGGATCTCTTCCAAAAGCGGCAACACCTGAGGGCGTATATATAGGCGCAAAAACACCATATTTGGGCGCCGGCCTTCCAAACGCTATGCCGTGCGAATCAAGGAAAAAAAATTGTATGTTATACTTATCCAATATTTTGTCCAATCCCTTATAATAGGCGCATTCGGGAAGCCATATGCCTGCAGGACGGACACCAAAATGTTTTTCATGCGTTTTAACAGCTGTATCTATCTGCACCTCCACCGCCTTTTCGTTCACACTTAAGAGCGGCAGAAAACCGTGAGTTGCAGCGCATGTTATAATCTCAATATTTTTTGTTTTAGCGAAATATCTGTATCCGTTCAGCACGCTGCCGTCTAAAAAACCGTAAAAGAATGTTTTTATCTTGTTGAGCCTCTCATTATAAAATCGCGCCAATCGATTTTCCTGCGGATTATTCCTTGTTCTCGATATTTCTTTTTCCGTTAGGCCTATGGTATTATCCAAAAACGCCCTGTATTTATCCATAAGATAGTCATCTGCAAGCATCTCTGATAGTGAGGGTGTGATTGACATTGTTAATCTAAAATCAATTCTTTCATCATAAAGCTTATTTAAATTCATCAAAAGCGGCAGATATGTTTCAGTAATTGCTTCAAACAGCCAATGTTCCTCAAGAAAATAGGAGTATTCCGGATGTTTGACAAATGGCAGATGGGAATGCAGAACAAGCATCCAATATCCCTTCATTATCTTGCTCCTTTGGACGATACAATCTGCTGATATTTTTCCTTTATTTCACTGAGTATTTTTTTCATTGCACTGATAGATGAATAGTGAATATGCTCTTTTTTGTATGATAAAGATATGAGTTTTTTCCAATCTTCCACCTTTTTAAGCCATGAGCCTTCCGACAGTTCCGATATCTCATCCGAGGGTGCAACAATTTCATTGGATTTTTTGAGCGGTATAAAGCCGTTATCCGTTACGATTCCAAACTCCACATAAAGCCTTTTAAAGGGCGCATGTTTATGAATATAGTAGTTGTGCATATTCAGATCTATATGTACAAAAAGAGTCTCATTCCCGTCTTCAAATAATTTTACGGCAAATGAACGCGGATGATAAGTTTGGAATAAATTCTTTTTGCTTTTTTCACTAATCTCCCAATATATAAAGTGCTTATTCGGGTCAACAGGCATAAGCACAATCTTATCGATGTTATAATTATCCGGTATACTGTATTGTTCTGCTGCTGTTTCTTTGGGTTTTTCTTCCTGCTTAACTTCTGCAATACTGGACGGCTTGTTCGACTCTGTGCTTTTTTGGATAATTTGATTAGTTTTAACCGCATCTACCTGCGTTTTTTTATTGTCTGCCGCCGACAGCGCTTTTATAAGTTCCTGTTTAGACATTTTCGATCTGCCTTTAATGTTTAATTTTTTGGCTGTCTCATATAACTCCTTTTTTGTTTTTTGCCCATATAGGCCGCTTTTTGCTTTCATGCAACTAACTCCTTTTATCTTTTCACTTCATACTGCTTCAACGACGAATTTCCCGTTTATGTTCAGCCTTTTTTTTAACTGAAACAAAAAACCGAATGATTGACCCTGACCGGTCAGCTCTATGCCGTGCTCGGATTGGCTGACTGTGTTGACAGTATAGGTCAACAGATTAAAATCAACATTATTTCCAATGTTTATCCTTTTCCTCAATATTTTATCCGATATATGCACACATCTAATTTTATGCAAGTTATTCATTTTATCAATAGACATATCGTTCAAAAAAACCTTTTTTAAACTGGGAAAATGCAAATTAAGTTCAAGCATATAGACAAGAACATTTTCATATGCCGTCTCTATATTTATATCGAAGTCAATTTCATTATTATTAACCCTGAACGTTTTTTCGACAGCCGTTTCATATTTTTTATCTTTGTAAATACCGCCTACCCTTTTCATTCTTATAATATTGCCATTTGCCTTTTCTATTATATAGGGCATATTTGCAAAATCGCCGTATTCTCTGAATGAACAATTTTCAAAACTGTTTCTGCTGATATTTTCATCCGTTATATGGTCAATAAATGAGTTTTTGTCATACCAGTCATATTTTATCATTGATTTTATTTCCTGTGATGCATTAAGAGACATTTCATGTATTGTGTTTATACCGCTCCCGCTGCTTTTAGGCCGGCTGTTCATAATTTTCTCATGGTAGGATTCTACTCTTCTTGTCAGCGTATTCTGCAGATTGAACGATCCGTCCTTAAGTGACAGTTCCGTGATCTGGCCCCCGGATTTTGCGTCAAAAATTAGAATAAAGTCTTTATTTGAGTATTTAACCTCATTGTAGCCGTCAAAATCAATATCCTTAACCTCGCAATATGCATTTTTATTGAGCAGTTTATCTTTTCTTTTTTCCGCATTAATTATATATCTATATGCATTGTCCCTTAAGTTAGGCAGGTAGAGTCCGCCGAATATACCGTGCCATAAAACGTCATTACACTGCGCCTTCATAATCCAATCGGCATATTTTTTATCTTTATTCAGCGCTTTGTTATTTGATAACTCCAGCACTCGTTTATGGATCCTGTTGCTCTCGGAGTATTTATGAAAGAAATTTTTCCATATACCGCCCTTCACATACTTATCAAAATACAGCAGTAAGCCTGCTTTTTCCGCTCTTTCCCTGAACAGCTCTATCTCTTTGAAACCCTGGTTTGATAAACTCCATTCACCCATTTCATAATAGGATGTCGTTGGAAGATATATAAGCCCCAGTGGTTTATTGGCTTCAAAAAAACTTCTAAAATTAGCACTCTTTATCTTTTCATTATCAGATAACGCACCGAAAAACCGATCAAGCCATCCGTCTGTATAAACCCATTTATGTGTGCCGGGCCACATGCCGAATTTTTCTCCGTCATCAAATATAACTGCTGCCTTGCCTTGTTGAGATACAGATTCAATATAACTTAACACATCATCTGTTTTTTTAAAGGGAATGGAGTATCTTAGATGCTTATCTATAGGAAAAATGCCAAG
>CAZOGA010000024.1:0-8134 GCA_964579095.1 uncultured Desulfurellales bacterium | reverse complement strand
TAATCCGATGTAATTGATGCAAGCACGGGTTCATAGTATCCGCCTGTAAAAAATTCTATCCTGCCTTCATCTGCTCCTTTTTTTAATAGATTAAACAGTTCTTCATCGTGAATTTTGACATACTCAAGCAGCCATCCGCTGTAGTGCACGGCAAACTTGAAAGAATCATATTTCAGCGCAGTTTTGATAAACGGTTTATATGCTTTATCAATAGCCGAATTGACAACATTATTAAAATTATCAACTGGCTGATGACAGTGTATGCCAAACAGCAGGTTTACCATATCTACTGACCCCCTAATTTATTAAAACAAGTAAAAATAGATAAGGCTTCATACCGACCAATTATAATCAAAATCACCATCGAGATCTATATGTATAATATCATATTCAGGAGCCATCCTTATTATTTTATCGTCTTCCGAGAGTATTAAAAACACCTCTATACTTTTTGGGGTTTTTCCTTTGCTGTCTGCAAGGCATTCAACAGGTATTTTAATTTCACATATATCTTTAATCTTTGCATCTATATCTACGCAGTTAAAATTAACGGTTTTTATATCCGCATTTTGAGATATGCCAATAATGATCTCTCTGTCTGTTTCAGGTCCTATATTAATATGCAGGTAAAAATTTTTATCCATTATTAAAGGAAATTTTCCATCTATTCTTAAATATAGATTCCCCCGGTCTCTGCCGTAGTAAAGTTTTTTAAAGTTAAATCCGCTTGTGTCCATAGCCGATGAGATCTCTAAATCCACCATACCGGCATTTATCCATTCAAAATAGCTTGTTATTCTGCCGTTTATTTTAGGGCTGATGTAGTAGCTCGGAGTCTGCATATAGAGCCTTTTTTTTACTTTTCTGATCGGTTTAAGCAGCTCTTCAGGCACGTTTTTGTTCAGTGTCTCATATATCTTTATTAAATTAGCGCGGAACAGATAGTCAAAACTGTCCGTTTCTTTGCTAAAATGTCCGTCTCCGTACCACCAGAACCAGTCACTGCCCTCGGCCGTCATAAGCAGCTCCTCTACCTGTTTTTCTACACTTTTATCTAAATTTTTTTCATTCTCCATCATAAGTTTTGTTTTAGACAGTATCTCCCATGCTTTGTTTTTCTCATTATCGCCTATCCAGGTTGAGAATGTGCCGCCTATCCATGAACCTGCCCGTATATTATCTAAAGTCTTATGCTCAACATCTATATCGTCTAAACTGTCTGCAGCTATGGTTTCTATCCAATCCTGTTTTTCTATTGCAGCATAAAATTCATCAAAAAAACCGTCTGCATTATCAGGAAAACTTTCCCATGCATTCTCACCGTCTAATATCACAGAAACTAAAGGTGAGCTTTCAGAAGCGTTATATATATCTCTCAGCCGTTTTAAAAAATCCTCTGATGCAGCCTTAGGTTTCCAATTCTTATAGCTGAAGCCTATTAAATCACTTAATGTTTTATCTCTAAATGCAATATTAATATTTTGATAACTATAAATTTTATATAAGTTTTTTCTATCACTGTCTTCTAATGAATTAAACAGCACATCTTCATCAGAAAATGTCTGTTTAACACCGTATTGTTGAAACAGCTGCAGCGTGCCGCTGCTTATGCTGCCCTCAGACGGCCAAAAACTCTCAGGATTTTCGCCAAATGTATTTTTGAAAAAATCAACTGCATAGGATATATGCTTTTCTGCATCGTTTTTGAATGACACGCCGACATCAGGCAGCTTAACATGAGGCATTGTTTCCTCTGCCGAATTGATATCAATCAGCAGAGGCACTATCGGATGGTAAAACGGCGTTGTGGTCAAGCCTATTTTATGGCCTTTGTACAGTTTTTGATAAAATGGTATGATTTTCTTAAGAAACAGCTTCATTTCATTGAGCAGAGCAGCCTTATCATTTTCAGAATAGTTCATCTGCTTTTTAATGAGCTCTTTGATGATCTTTGATTCTTCTCTTAGTGCATTTCCTGACCATGCAAGCAGAAAAAGCACCTCCAAATCCAATATTTCGCTGTTAGAAAAGCAGATAGAGGATTTCATCTTCACTTTTTTCAGGTACAATCCATAGTACCGCTTAGACGGTTTAATCATTGTCTGTATATTGCTGTAAAATAAAAACTCTGAACAATAGCTCTTTTCTTCCGGCGTTAATTGAGATGTTTCTTTTCTGATGATACTCAAAAATTTGCATTTTATATCGTCGGAACTATACTCTTCAAGCTGTTTAAGCAGTGAGGGCACAAGATTGAAGTTAACAGTTATGTTCTTAAATTTGGACGCGTGCCATGGCATTTCATAATAATCCTTTACTGCGTGCAGAAACACCCACGGCATCTCATATATTCCGCTTATCGGGCTTTTGTAATACGGCTGGTGCATATGCCAGATTATGTTTAAGTATAATTTTTTCAATCTATTTACCGTCTAACCAATCTTTAATATAATTTTTATATAATTGTGTCTGATAAATTCCCAAGCTTTCCGAAGTGGATTCTGTGTATAGATGAACACTGCCTGCATATTGGTCAGGCAGCATCAGAATCCATCCACCATCAGGTATATATATCTTAACGCCTTCTGTAAACGATGCTTTTTTTTCCATTGCCAATTCACTGAATTTTCTCATTAGCAGACCTTTCCTCGATGTATCACAAGGAATAATATCATGATTAAAATAAAAATCCGGCAGGGTTTTTACAACATCCGCAATTGTTTCACCAGCATTTGCCATCAATTCAATTATTTTTATACTGTTAAACATGGCATCATATCTGAACCCCGGAATATTGAATATATAATGGCCGTTCGTGTCCGCTATAAAGTCATATTGTTCCAATTTCTCAAGGGACAAGTTTGTTATCTTGCCTCTTTCTATAGCGAGATTTTTCAAGTTTGCATCAATAACATCAGGAGCGGATACCGAAAGGTAGATATTTATTCTGTCTTTTGCGGTTTTATTGAGCAGATTTAAAATAACAAGCAGCGATTCGTAATCTCTTAATATTCTGCCGTCATTTGCCACTACACTTAATTGGTCCGCCGACGGGGGCAGTATAAATCCTACACTCATTCCCAAGGATTTAACGACAATCGCAGTCTCTTTTTTTGAATCTTCCAATATATCTTTAATCCGCGAGCGTTTTTTTCTGTCAAAATATGCATTAATGATGATGTTGTTTTCGGAGAGTGAGGTTAGTATGTCCGGATATACTAAAGAGGAAACTCCGAATAGCATATTTGCCGCAACGGAGAGCTTCTTTGATTTGATAAATCCTGTATCAAACAGCGATAAAAACGCTTTTGTGTATGTATATTCCGCATTGTACATCTCTGTGATTTCTCCGATTGAATCCGGGTTCACACGTCTAAATGTCTCTTTGAAATAGATACGTTCGCAATTTTTTTCCGTGTTTGTGTTTATGGGCAATCCGTTATTATCAAAAAACAGTATCTCCACTTCATTTGCTTTTTTCATGGATTGCCTGAAAAACACACCTGCAACGGCATCGTTCGTATCGGTTATTTTATGTTTCATAAGACAGCACGGAGAGAGTTTTAGGTCCAGTACATTAATACCGCATGACAGCAGCCCGCCGCTGAACGCTCTTTTTATCATGCGTGATGCCCTGTTATAGTCGCGTGCGATATACACAGAACTTCCCACAGGCAGAATAGATGCAAAACCTTCAGCCAATTTTGTTGAGATTTCGCATGACAGTTCTATATTACTCCGCCCATGAACCATGCCGCCTTCAAAGATAGAATGTTTGTATTTATCTACCCAGATAATATTCCTGCTTATGATAGAAGCCTCTTCTATCGTTTTATTGGGCCAAATTGTTACTTCCTTTTCAAAAACGCTTGAATTTCCTATATCGCAATGTTCCGCTATAATTGCACCATATTCTATTTTGACACTTTCACCGATTCTGGTATCGTTGCATATAATAGAGTTGTTTATGTAACTGTCCTTTTCTATGGTTGCTCGCTTCCATACAACACTCGATTCTATATGCACATCGTCGGCTATTGCCGTTCTGCTGCCCACCACACAATTTTTCAAAAAGCAATTCCTGCCTATCTCGACATCGTCGCCGATAACAACATTACCTTCAATCTTGGCATCTACATGCAATTTCGTATTTTTGCCTATATAAGCGCATCCTGAATCAAAAACTTTTTTCTCTCCCTCAAGTTCAAATGCCAAATTTCTGTTAAGAACATCCATAGCTGCCGTAAGATAGCTTTGAGGATTACCTACGTCCCGCCAATAGCCCTTCGCCGTGTAGCCCCATAGTATCATCTGTTTCTGCATCAAACGCGGAAAAAGGTCTTTAGAAAAATCAAAACTGATATTTTCCGGTATAAAATCCAATATCTCGGGCTTTAAGATATATATACCCGTATTGACGGTGTCGCTGAAGACCTCGCCCCATCCGGGTTTCTCTAAAAATTTCTTTATCCTGCCCTTGTGATCTGTTATAACAACGCCGAACTGCAGCGGGTTTTCGACAGATGTCAGCGTTATCGTTATTTTGGCAGAGTTTTGTATATGATATTTAATAATTTTTGAAAAATCGAAATCCGTAACCAAATCCCCGCTGACTATGATAAAATCGTCATCTAAATATTTCTGCGCACATTTGACGGCACCTGCCGTTCCATAATCAGCATCCGGCAGTACATAAGTTATTTTAACTCCAAATTTGTTTCCGTCTCCAAAATAGTTTTTGATAAATTCCGGTTTGAAATACAGAAGAACAATTACATCATTAATGCCTGCCCTGCTTAACTGCCTAATGATATGTTCCATCATTGGTTTGTTCATCACGGGAAGCATCGGCTTAGGCATAGAGTTTGTTAAAGGCTGAATACGCGTTCCGAAACCGCCTGCCATTACTACTGCCTTCATGCAGCCTCCTTTATAGGTTGGAAAATTTAGTCACATCTTACATTCTACAGTGAATTTATATACTTATCAATAATAAGTCAAGTGATAAAATGGAAAATATATATTGGACTTATGGCCTGTTTATGATAGTATTAGTCACTTAAATGTTGTGTTCGGAGGTAGTTGATGTCGTCATTTTATAGAAATGCGTTACTTTGGATGATTATAGCCGTAGTGATGGTGCTTTTGTTTAATATGTTTAATAAACAGTCCTATAATTATAAAACTCTTAAATACAGCAAACTTATTGAGTTTGTGGATAATGACAAGGTAAACAGCGCATCCATAAAGGGAAATTATGTTTATGTAAGCATAGATAAAATAAGATATAAAACCTATGTTCCGGATGTTCAAAAAACAACGGATATACTTATGAAGCACAATGCCAATGTAAGCATATCGCCTAAGAAGAATAATTCGTTTCTATCCAATCTGCTGATCTATTGGGCGCCTATGTTTGTTTTTATACTGCTCTGGTTTTATTTTATGAATCAAATGAACAAAGGCGGCAAAGCAATGTCGTTCGGAAAGAGCAACGCTAAGCTGATTGTGAAAGATAAAAACGTCGTTACGTTCAAAGATGTTGCTGGGGCGGATGAGGTAAAAGAGGAGTTAACGGAGGTTATAGAATTTTTAAAATATCCCAAAAAATTCTCCCGTTTGGGTGCGAAAATACCAAAGGGCGTGTTGCTTGTGGGCGCTCCGGGTACAGGCAAAACGCTGCTTGCAAAGGCTGTGGCGGGAGAGGCTGGAGTGCCTTTTTTTAGTATAAGCGGATCCGATTTTGTAGAGATGTTTGTAGGTGTCGGGGCAAGCAGGGTTAGAGATCTTTTTAATCAGGCAAAGCATAATGCTCCCTGCATTATTTTTATTGATGAAATAGACGCCGTGGGAAGACAGCGGGGTGCAGGCGTCGGCGGAGGTAATGATGAAAGAGAGCAGACACTGAATCAGCTGCTTGTTGAGATGGACGGATTTCAGACTGATACCAACGTGATAATAATGGCTGCAACAAACAGGCCGGATGTTCTGGATCCTGCTCTTTTGAGACCAGGCAGATTCGACAGGCGCGTTGTTGTTCCGAAACCTGATATTAAAGGCAGATTTGAAATATTAAAGGTGCATACAAAGAATGTTCCGCTATCAGAAAATGTAGATCTAAATATAATAGCCAAATCTACACCCGGTTTTGTCGGCTCAGATCTATCCAATCTTGTTAATGAAGCAACCTTATTTGCAGCTAAGAATAATCAGGATAGTGTTGTAATGAGCGATTTTGAGGTAGCCAAAGACAAGGTGCTTATGGGTCCTGAAAGAAAAAATGCAATTATAAGCGAGAATGAAAAAAATATAACAGCTTATCATGAATCCGGACATGCAATTGTGGCAAAAATTCTGCCTAAGACCGACCCCGTTCACAAGGTCAGCATTATACCAAGAGGAATGGCGCTGGGTGTAACTCAGCAGCTGCCCGAAGGTGACAGATATATGTACGATAAAGAGTATCTTCTGAATGAGATAGCGGTCTTGATGGGCGGAAGAGCTGCAGAAGAAACTATATTGAGCATTACAACAACAGGCGCAGGCAACGATATACAAAAGGCAACCGATCTTGCAAGAAAAATGGTGTGTGAGTGGGGCATGAGCAATTTAGGACCGGTGTTTTACTCCAATGATAATCAGGAAGTTTTTCTCGGTAGAGATATGGCGGTGCAGAAAACATACAGTGAAAATACAGCAAGAACCATAGATATAGAGATTAGAAAGATAGTTGAAGATGCATACGAAAGAGCAAAAGACATTATTATTGAAAGACGCGATCAGCTTGAAAAAATGGCGCAGACACTTTTGGAAAAAGAGGTCATAAATGCACAGGAAATTGACGCTATATTGGGGCTGTAAATGAAGATAGAGCTGATAAAAATCAATTCAATAAAACAGGCTCGGGAACTTATAAAATCTACCGGCGCAGATGAGGCATCTATCCCTTTAATGGATAAAAAAATGCTTAATCTGTCCTTCAAAATATATGGCTGTAAATTTTATCATGCCAATCTGCTGAAGCAGGAAGCAATCAGCGTCGGTGCCGATTGCGCAATATCAAAACATGCAATAACAGCAAAAGTGAAACATTCGGACTGTTTATTATTCGGAGATATTAAAAGACTGTCGATATTAGGTGAAAAGTTAAAAAAACAATCCTTTACTTATTTAAATGAACTGGGCAGAACTCTGGAAAAATTTTTGTTTGAATATTTTGAATCGGATTATATTTTTCAGGCAAACGGTAAAATATACAACCTAAAAGATAAGTTTGCAATTATGGGCATACTAAATATTACACCAGATTCTTTTTTTGACGGAGGGAAATATAATAGTATTGACAAGGCTTTAAAAAAAGCAGAGCAGATCATTGTGGATGGAGCAGATATTATAGATATAGGCGGCGAGTCCACAAGGCCGGGCGCCGATGCTGTAGATGCTGATAAAGAATTGAGGCGCGTCATTCCTGTCATTAAAGCTATTAGAGAAAAATTTCAAGATATTGCCATATCAATAGATACATATAAATCGCAAATTGCAAAAGAATCCATAGATGCAGGTGCCGATATAGTGAACGACATAAGCGGTTTGAGTTTTGATGAAAAAATGCTTGATCTGCTGTCTTACAATAATTGCGGCATAATAGCTATGCATATTAAAGGCGAACCTAAAAATATGCAGAAAAACCCGCACTACGAACATCTTATCTATGATATTAACTATAAATTCGGCGCTATTTTAGATAAAGCTAAAGAATATGGAATCGATAAAAAACGCATAGTGTTGGATCCCGGCATAGGCTTCGGCAAAACTTACCCGGATAATCTGAAAATAATAAACAATATCAGTTCATTTAAAATATTCGGAAGGCCTATTTTGGTGGGAGCATCAAGGAAGAATTTTATAGGCGCTATATTGGACAATGACCCTGACGACCGTCTATACGGTTCACTGGCAGCTCATATAAGCGCGTTTATAAACGGTGCATCTATTGTAAGAACGCATGACGTCAAGGCTACAAAAGATGCCCTAAAAACAGCGGAAAGCATCATAATGGAAAAACTTTAAGATTTATTTCTCATACACTGACCTTACGCACTTTTCAATTTCTGCGACTCCACAATAGAAAATT
>CAZOGA010000023.1:0-14072 GCA_964579095.1 uncultured Desulfurellales bacterium | reverse complement strand
GCACAAGACACTTTAGACACTGATAATATAGCTTTTTTTGAGGCATAATATTACCCATATAGGAACAAAGCGAAAGATTAAGCCTTGATTCTGAAAGAACCAAATAGGATTTGCTGTTGCTGAAATATTCTAAAAATAGAAATGCTTTGAAAATATATTATAATGTGTTAAAGTGAGTTTATAATATTAATTTACGGGAGAATTGTTATGGAAGCTGTTATTCTGGCTGCCGGAGAAAGCAAAAGGATAAAATCAAAATTAAGTAAAGTGCTTCATCACATATGCGGTAAACCTGCTATTTTTTATGTAGTAGAAGCACTTAAGAGCTATAAAACACATATAGTGGTTAATAGCAATATTTATAATGAGATAGAACAAATGTTTAGCGATGCAGAGGTGCATATTCAGAAGAAATTAAACGGCACTGCAAGTGCTCTAAAATCAGCAGCTCCTTTTATAAATGAAAATAGTTTTGTTGTAGTTAACGGGGATACGCCTCTTATAAAAAAAGAGGATATAGAAGAAGCCGAAAAGCTGTTTGAAGAAAAACAACTTGACTGTCTTGTTTTGACCGCGAAACTTGATAATCCCTATGGATACGGTAGAATAATAAGGAAAGATAACAGCATAGAGATTATTGAGGAACAAGATGCAGATAAAAAGACAAAACAGATAAAAGAGATAAATACAGGCATATATATATTTAAAACCGATTTTGCCAAATCAGCATTAATTCATATTATGAATAACAACGCAAGCGGCGAATACTACCTAACGGATATAGTTCAACTCGCAAACGCGGTGGAAACAATTGAGGTGGATGCTGAAAATATACTTGGTGTAAATACAAGAAAACAGCTTGCTGATGTCCGCAAAAAAATACAGGAAAGGATCATAGATGGCTTTGATGATGTTACGTTTATAGATCCTGATTCAACATATGTTAATTATGGCGTTAAAATAGGTTCTGAAACTACTATTTTCCCCAATGTTAGTTTGAGAGGTTCAACTTCCATAGGAAAATATTGCATTATAGATACAGGAAACATCATAGAAAACAGCACAATAAGGGAAAATGTACATATTAAGCCATATTCTGTCATTGAGGGCAGTTCAGTGGAAAACAATGCACAAATCGGTCCGTTTGCTCACTTAAGGCCGCTCTCTGAAATTAAAGAAGAAGTAAAAATAGGAAACTTCGTAGAAATTAAAAAATCAGTGTTGGGAAGGGGCAGCAAGGCGAGCCATTTGACATATATCGGCGATGCACAGTTAGGCGAGGATGTCAATGTCGGATGCGGTACCATAACTTGCAACTATGACGGATATAAAAAAAATAAAACAATTATCGGTGATAGGGTATTTGTAGGTTCGGATGTTCAGCTTGTTGCGCCTGTTGAGGTTGAGCATGATGCATTAATTGCAGCCGGCACGACTGTAACCAAACATGTTGATGCTTATTCTCTGACTCTTTCCCGCGTTCCGCAGGTTAATAAAAAAGATTGGGTAAAAAAGTATAGAAAAGATATGGAAAAGAGAATGAAAAAATAATGTTTCTCAACATCTATGAAACATAAATTCAAGATGGCTAAACACGGCAGCTGCAGTGACAAAACACCCGTTGCAAAAATGATATTTTACGCGATTACAGTGGGCATTATAGCTGGTATAGGGGCTGTTTTATTTTTGCTTTCTATTGAGTTTTTATCTGCACATGTTTTGTCAGGCGTGGCAGGATACAGCGGCAGTCATCCTGCTGGTGAAGTGCCTGTTTTTAAGGAATCTAATCATTTATTTAATCCGATATTGCTTGTGTTGGTAACAACCCTCGGGGGTCTTGCATCCGGTTTTTTAGTATACACATTTGCCCCTGAAGCTGAGGGACATGGAACGGATAGCGCCATAGATGCTTATCATAACAAGAGAGGCATTATAAAACCTATAGTGCCGATAATAAAAATGGTAGCGTCTGCCATAACATTAGGCACAGGGGGTTCGGGAGGGAGAGAAGGACCTATTGCTCAGATTGGAGCAGGCTTCGGATCATTTTTAGGAATGAAATTAAAACTATCAGCACAAGATAGAAGAATTCTGCTTTTGTGCGGTATGGGATCTGGTATAGGAGCCATATTCCACTCTCCTATGGCAGGTGCTATATTCGGAGTTGAGGTTTTGTACCGCGATTTAGAGATGGAATCCGAAGCATTTATCTATTCAATCATTGCTTCGATAGTGGCATATTCCGTTTTTTCAGGCGTATTCGGATGGCATCCTCTGTTTAATTCGCCTACATTTAAATTTACAAACATATTGGAACTTATTCCATATACCGTTCTTGCAGTGGCAGTGGGTGCATTTGCTGTGTTCTATGTTACTGTTTTTTACGGTGTGAGAAATTTTTTTAGAAAGATACCCATAAAACCCCATTTTAAACCTGCAATCGGCGGACTTTTAGTAGGTCTTATAGGAATCGTCGAACCGGATGCAATTTCTACGGGGTATGGTTTTTTACAGAATGCTATGTGGGCAAAGGTGGGCTTTATGAGCCTTTTTGCTATCGCCGTTTTAAAAGTGTTTGCCACCTCGTTTACCATTTCCAGCGGAGGTTCGGCAGGTGTATTTGGCCCCTCTATGGTTATAGGGGGCGCACTTGGGGGCGCTGCAGGTATGTTCAGCCATTTTCTGTTTCCCTCTCTTATTCCGCACCCCGGCGCATTTGTTCTTGTAGGAATGGCAGGATTTTTTTCAGCTGCTGCAAATACACCTCTTTCCACAATTATTATGGTTACAGAGATGGTCGGCGATTTTCAACTGGTTGTGCCGGCTCTATGGGTTTCGTTCATAGCTTATATTCTTGCTCAACGCTCTACGATATATGAAAAGCAGGTTAAGAGCAGGCCGTTTTCATCTGCACATAAATATGAGTATATGCAGGATGTATTGCAGACAGCTACCGTAGGTGATTTGATGGAACATGATTTTATCACCATAGACAAAGCAACCCCTATGAATAAAATATATAAAATATTATCCGAGTCAAAACAGACAGATTTGTTTGTAGTTGATGAAAATAATGAGTTAACGGGTATTTTAACGCTCCAGGTCTTAAAAAGTACATTAGGCGAAGAGATCATGGATAATATTCTTGTGGCGGGTGATCTGTATAATGAATCAGTTATTACGGCAACAAAAAATGAAAGTGCATTTTCACTTATACACAAAATAGGATTTAAAGAAATTAATACTATCCCTGTTGTTGACTATAACAATAGAAAGAAAATTATAGGAATAGTCAGAAGGAAAAATATTATAAAGGCATATGATGATGCTGCAGATAAACTTGCAAAAATGAAGCATACGCAGTAAAAACAGGTGCGGGGTGTATGGAGAGGAGAACAGTCCACCCTCATAAGCGATAATAAAAATGAAAGAGGATTTAATATGTGCGGAATAGTAGGGTATGTTGGGAATGACAGAGCGTTGAATATACTTTTAAACGGCTTAAATGCGTTGGAATACAGAGGATATGATTCGGCGGGCGTTTCCATAAAAAATAAAGATGGCAGCCTAAACACGTCTAAAACAAAGGGCAAAGTTATAGATCTGACATCGCTAATCATAGAAAATAAGACGTTATTGGATGGAAATTTGGGCATAGGACATACAAGATGGGCGACGCATGGGAAACCTAATACAATTAATGCACATCCGCATACAACCGGAAAAATTTCCATTGTGCATAACGGAATTATAGAAAATTTCCGCGAGTTGGATATTTTTTTAAAAAAACATAACCGACATAAAAAAAGTGATACGGACTCGGAAACAATAGCCCTATTAATAGATCTATTTATAGAAAATAATACATTTTTAAATGCCTTTAAAAAAGCTGTCGGTATGCTTAAGGGAAGTTTTGCCATAGCTGCAATATCTGCAGTCTCCGATGAACTGCTGCTGGCGAAAAGAGAAAGCCCGTTAATAATAGGTATTGCGGAAAATGCATTTTATGTTGCCAGTGATATAGCTGCTATGTTGAAGTATACAGACAAATTCATATATTTGGAAGATGGCGATATTGCACAAATCTGCGAAAATGTGGTGTTGTTTGATAGCAATGACAATATTGTTAAACGCAACATCAAAGTAATAGATTGGGATATGGGTTCAGCTAAAAAGGGCGGATATAAACATTTTATGATAAAAGAGATAGCAGAGGAAGCGGATGCCGTTAAAAATACTATTCAGCCTCGTATAGATGAAAATGGAGATATCTTGATTAAAGAAGAGTTATCACTTGACGATAAATTTATTGAAAATATTGATAGAATCACAATTGCAGCGTGCGGAACGAGCTATTATGCAAGCTGTGTATCTAAAAGTATTTTTGAAAGGTATGCGCATATTCCCGTTAATGTGGAGATAGCAAGTGAATTTAGGTATTCTGAAAATTTATTTTCCAAAAATGAACTGTTTATCGTTGTGTCTCAATCCGGAGAGACGGCAGATACAAAAGCCTGCTTGAAATTGGCGCATGAAAAAGGTGTAAGAAATCTATCCGTGGTTAATGTCAAAGAAAGTGCAATAGCGCGTATGTCGGATGATTGCCTGTATACACTTGCAGGACCTGAAATTAGCGTTGCTTCTACAAAGGCGTTTGTATCTCAGCTTGCTGCATTATATATGCTGGCTTTTTATATTGCTGGAGTGAGGGGCGAAAATACAGCAGCACTCGTAAGAACATTGCGAAGTATACCAAATATTATGAAAAAAACCTTTAACGAACTGAACGAAATTATAAAAGAAACAGCGAAAAAGTATGCTAATTATAAAGATTTTCTGTATTTGGGAAGAAATTTGATGTATCCTATAGCTCTGGAAGGGGCTTTAAAATTGAAAGAGATATCATATATTCATGCAGAGGGATACCCTGCAGGAGAAATTAAACATGGCCCTATAGCCTTGATTGATGAGAACACTCCTACTGTGATTTTGGCGCCCTTTGATGAGCCTCTGTATTCAAAAACATTATCCAATGCAAATGAGATAAAATCCAGGCTTGGCAAAATAATTTTATTATCCGATAAACAGAACGAACTATCGGATGATTTTATAAAAATGAGCAGTGTAGATTATATATTTTCTCCGTTTTTATATGTTATGCCTTTACAACTTTTGGCGTATTATATATCATTGTTTTTGGGCAACGATATAGATCAGCCGAGAAATTTAGCCAAAAGTGTAACCGTGGAATGAAAACATCTTTAATATCAGAAATTGTATTTTTCATAAAAGACATAAAATCTTTTCAGAGTGGCAAGTGGTTCATATACGCCGCTTTGGTTGGTTTGGCTGCAGGTATATCCGCAATTATATTTTATGCGCTTTTAGATGTAACATCCGCAATTTTATTAAATCATATTGCCGGTTTCCCTACAACACATCCTACAAATGAACCACCGCTTATAAAAGAAATCAGCCGTCCATTTAATAGGGTATATTTTATTATTATAGCAACAATCGGGGGTTTGTTGAGCGGTCTTATCGCGAATTTTCTATCAAAAGAGACAGCCGGCGGAGGAACGGGCACGGTTATAAGTCAATATCATAACAAGCAGCCTATAGCTTTAAAAGTTCCTTTTGTGAAATTAATTGTTTCTGTTTTATCACTTGGCACAGGCGGAGCAGGAGGTAGGGAAGGACCCGCCGCCCAAATTGGAGCAGGCTTTGGATATCAGATAGGTAAGCTCTTTAAAGTTTCCGATAAGGAAAAACACATATTAATGGTATGCGGCATGGCAGCCGGCATAGGCGCTATCTTCAGAAGCCCTATGGGAGCGGCAATTTACGCTGTTGAGGTCTTATATCAGGATTTAGAGTTTGAATATGAAGCGTTGCTGCCTGCATCTATATCATCTATTATTGCATATTCTATATTTTCCGCAAAATTCGGATGGGTACATATGTTTTCGATACCCAGCATGACTTTCAGCCATCCTGTGGAACTCGTTTCTTATACATTATTGGGCATTTTATGCGCTGCCGCAGGCATAGTTTTCATCAGCATATTTAATACAACATCAGATATTTTCAAGAAAATATCTTATCCGCTCTATGTAAAGACTGCCATAGGCGGGCTGATTATAGGCTTGTTTGGGAGCATTCTGCCTGATTCTGCAGGAATGGGATACGGCATACTGCAGGATGCATTTTTAAGCAGAACAAGCTTTTACCTTATGTTTGCCATAGGAATAGTCAGAATGTTTACAACATCTATTACGTTAGGAAGCGGGAACTCAGCCGGTTTATTTGCACCTATGCTTATAATAGGAGCCGCTTTGGGCTCCGGGTTCGGCGGATATATCTATCATTTGGCGCCTGTCCTTGTGTCTAACCCCGGAGCATTTGCGGTTGTTGGTATGGCAGGTTTTTTTGCGGCTGCTGCAAAAACTCCGCTTTCCGTTATAATACTTGTGGCGGAAATAACGGGAAATTATGAACTCATCGTGCCTTCTATGTGGGTTGTATCCATAAGCGTTATTTTAAGTTCACGTTTCAGCATAGAGCGTTCGCAGGCAAAAAACAGAGCCTCATCACCTGTGCATGAATATGAATATATGCACAATGTTTTGGAATCTATCAAGGTCAAAGATTTGATGATAAAAGAATTTATAACGGTAAAACAATCAAGATCGCTGAGAAATATATATAAAATACTATCTGAATCAAAACAGACGGATCTGCTTGTGGTTAATGAAGATAATAAACTCTCCGGCATTATAACGCTTCAAGTTCTGAAAACCATATTGGGAGAAAATGAGATGAGCAGTTTTTTGGTAGCCGGAGATGTAGCAAGCGTTAACCTTGTTACAACGCATGCGGAAGAAAATTTAAACACGCTGATGCATAAGATAGGATTTAAGGAGATAAACACCGTTCCTGTTGTTGACGATAAAGATGATACAAAAATTATAGGTATTATAAGAAGAAAGGATGTTATAAAAGCATATGATGAAGCAAGAGGAGAAATTGAAAATGCTAAAAGGTCTCAATAGTCAGCAAAAGAGCGTTGTTTTGGAGAATTCATCTAATCTGCTTGTTATAGCAGGTGCCGGAAGCGGAAAAACTAAGGCTGTAACACATAAAATAGCGTACTTAATTGATCAATTAAAAAAAAGTCCCAATGAAATATTGGCACTTACATTCACAAATAAAGCAGCTAATGAAATGAAAGAGCGCATAAAAGATCTTATCGGTAATACTGCGTTTGGTATGTATATAGGTACATTTCATTCAATAGCTTTGAGAATATTGAGAAACGAGGGAATTAACCCTACTATATACGATACTAAGGACCAGGAGTCTATTATAAAGGAAATTTTAAAATTGCTCAATATTGACCATAAAAAATATCCGCACAAGAAATTTTTAAGCTACATATCGCAATATAAGCAAAAATTATTGACCCCAGATCAAATTATGGAAACATCTCCATTTGACAAAATGGTTAAAAAGGTATTTCTGCTTTATGAAAAAAAACTGCAGGAGGCTAATGCCGTAGATTTTGACAATATAATAATCAAATTAATAGACTTGCTGAAAAATAATAATGTATTAAAAAATAAATATGCAGACAAATTCAAATATATATTTATAGATGAATATCAGGATACCAATTATCCTCAATATGTCCTTATAAATCTTCTGCATTCGGATAGTAATTTTATATGTGCCGTAGGCGATGAAGACCAATCCATATATGGCTGGAGAGGCGCGGATATTGGGAATATCTTAAGGTTTGACAGCGAATACGAAAATTGCAAAGTCATAAAATTGGAAAGGAATTACAGATCCTGCCAAAATATTCTCAACGTTGCCAATAGTGTTATTAAAGAAAATAGTTTAAGGAAGGGCAAGATTCTTTATACCGACATACCCGGCGGCAACGTGTCTGTTAAAACTCTGCCTACAGATATTGAAGAGGCGTATTTTGTGGTAAATAAAATAATTGAACTGAGAGCTCAAGAGGAACGGCTGAGCGATATGGCAATTTTATACAGAACAAATGCGCAGTCCAGATTAATAGAGGATGCACTTGTTAAAAACAGCATCGCATACAGGGTTGTAGGGTCTAAAAAGTTTTTCGACAGGAAAGAGATCAAGGATATAATAGCTTATCTAAAGCTTATAAAAAATGAGAATGATAATGTAGCTTTTTTAAGAGCAGTGAATTCTCATGCTATGGGCATAGGCAAAAAATTACTTGAGATTATACAAATTTACGCTGAAAAAAATAATCTGTCCTATTTTTATTCATCTGCTAATTTAATAAAAACCAGCGATTTGAGCAAAAGACAGGCAGCCGCACTGAATAGTTTTGTAGATATTATAAACGATTTGAAAAAGAAGAGTGCATCTGATATAAAACTCCCTGCCATGGTAGATGAAATTTTTAGAAAAAGCGGATATCTCAAGTTTCTTGAGGAAAACAAACAGCACGGCAGGATAGACAATATTCTGGAGCTTGAAAATGCTGCTTCTGCTACAGTTTTGGAAGACTTTTTAGATAAGGTTTCACTGCTTGATTATTCTAATGATCTATCGGAAGCGGAAGATGCTGTTAATTTGATGACACTGCATGCCTCAAAGGGGTTAGAATTTTCTACAGTATTTATTACAGGTTTGGAAGAGGGTCTATTTCCCAACGCAAATCTGAAAAATTCACAAATGGAGATGGAAGAGGAAAGAAGGCTGTTTTATGTTGCCATAACACGAGCCAAGCACAATCTTTTTATAACTTGCGCTCAATACAGAAATAAGCATAATAATAAGCAGGAGAGATCGCTGCCGTCAAGATTTTTAAAGGAACTGGGCAGAATTAATACGGAAATCACATTAAAAAATGATAAAAAGATAGATGGCGAGGGAATAAAAAGAGGTTTGAGAATTAAGCACAGCATTTATGGGGACGGCATTATATTAGCCGTGAATGATGGTGGAAATGCGAAAATTTTAACGGTTAACTTTTACAAAGAAGGCATAAAAAAGATATTATCTAAAGACAGAAATCTTCAATTTATTTAAACCTGGAGGGTTTTTATGGCTAGTTTGGAAGAAAGATTCGAAAAATTAAATGCAAATCTCGGATTAACAAATATGAGGGTATCAAAACTTGAGGCATCTTTTGACGACGAGAAATTGAATGTACCGCCCGAGACGCAGAAAATATACATAGATAAGAATGCATATTATCAAGTATTGGACGACAATCTTGTTAGAGTGTTCCAAAAATATTTTCTCAAGATAGCACACAAGGATAACAAGGATGATGTTTTTGTATCTATAGAAGTGGACTATATTATGGATTTTCAGGTAGGCGGCCCTATGGATGATGAGATGTTCGGCATTTTTGAACAGTCAACCGTGCTTGTGGACAGCTGGCCGTACTTTAGGGAAATTGTTCAGAACACATTGCTCAGGATGGGGCTTGCACCAATTGTAATCCCGCCAATACATTTTAATCCTGCTAATGTAAATCAACAACAGCAAGGTGAATGATAACATTTTCTGTAGATGCTTCTTTTAATGCCGTAAGTATGACTTTTTTCGACGACAGTAAGGTTATCTATGATCTGTTTGCGGACTCCGAGCAAACCCACTCAAAGGCACTTGTAGGATTAATGGATTGTTCGCTTAGAGCTGCCCAGCTGACTTTGGATGATATAGATGAGCTATACTGTTGTATAGGTCCGGGTAATTACACGTCGCTTAGGGTGTTGATTGCTACTGTTAAGGGACTATTTTTTCAAAAAAATGTTAATGTGCATACTGTAAACACATTTGATCTTATGGCAGCAGGTTTCCATGATAAATCTTCAGAATTTACTGTTGTGTCTCCTGTATTTGCCCATCAGGTAAAGTGTCTAAATTATACTTATACTGATGGGGTTCCTGAGAGAAGTTCTGATATATATATTAAAAAAGAATTTGAAATTGCAGATGGTGGAAGCGTTAAAATAAGTCCGATTGAGTCTTATTATGCCTATAAAGTGTTGCCGTTATCTAAAAACGTGCGCAAAATAAGGGATAAATTTATCAAAGACGCTGAATTGAAGCTGCTTTCGCCTGTCTACTAAAAGGAGTAAATATGCCGGCTGTGTATCCGTTTAGAGGTGTCGAATTTTCGGAAAATGTTAAAATTGATAATGTGATTGCACCTCCTTATGATGTTATAGATAAAGATTATAAAGAAAAACTTAAGAATAATGATGAACACAATATTGTAAGAATTATTTTGCCGGATTCGTATGACGGCGCCAAGGATTTAATGAACGATTGGTTAAAAAATAATATATTGAAATTTGATAAAAACTGCTCGTTTTATATCTATACATGTGAATATGAATTAGAAGGCAAAAAAAGTTTTGCGAAGGGATTTTTGGGAGCGCTTAAACTGGAAGAATTCGGAGAACATATTAAGCCGCATGAAAAAACACTTAAAGGGCCGAAAATAGACAGATTTAACCTTATAACAAAGACTAATGCAATGTTCTGTCCCATAATGTCATTTTACTCCGTTGAAAATTCAGGCATAAATTCCCTTATAGATAAGGTTATTATTCAGAAAAAACCCGATATATCTGCAAAACAGGAAAATGCCGTGCATAAAATTTATAAAATAGATAATGCAGATGATATATCAACTATACACAGAGCTATGTCTAATAAAAATGTTATAATTGCAGATGGGCATCACAGATATGAAACTGCTTTAATGATGCAGAAATATTATAATGATAAGGGCATAAAAAACGGCGGTTTCGATTATATTATGACGCTGTTTATGGATTCTAACTCCGGCGGTCTTGCATTGCTGCCGATACACAGGGTTGTTAAAAAAATAGATAATTTCCCGCTATTTTTAGATCGATTAAAGAAAAACTTTAATATAACGGAAGGCAGACTGAATGGTGATTTTATCATGTATCATGATAAAAAATTCTACTCTTTGAAGTTGAAGTTTGAAAGAACGGGTGATATTTTAGATAGAACAGATGTAAAAATTTTTGAAAAATATGTGTACGAGGATGCGCTGTCTTTAAGTTTAGAGGATATAAAAAATCAGAAAATCACAGGATATGCAAATTCGGAAAAAGAGGTGATAGATATGGTGAATAGACGCACAGCTGAAACAGGTTTTATTATGCATCCTATGAGTTATGAAGAATTGACAAAGATTGTGAACAGCGGTTTGATAGTTCCCCAAAAATCTACATTTTTCTATCCGAAGATAGCAAGCGGATTGGTAGCATATCATTTTGACAGCATAAAGGGATGCAGAGATGTTTGAAGTTACAATAAAAACGGATTTTTCCGCAGCTCATAAGCTGAATAATTATAAGGGCAAATGTGAAAATCTTCATGGGCATAATTTTGTGGTCGAGGTCAGTGTTTTGTGCAGTAAACTCAATGATGCATATATTGCGATGGATTTTAAGGATTTGAAAGAAATTACAAATAATGTAGTTGATGAACTTGATCATAATTTCTTGAACGATATAGAGTATTTTGATAAAACAAATCCAACATCCGAGATGATAGCAAAATATATATATGAAAAAATTGATAAAAAATTCAATGGGGATTGTGCCTGCAGAATGGCTAAGGTTAGTGTTTATGAGAATAAAAACTCTAAAGCTACATATTATAAGGAGAAGTAATGGAAGAAAAATTGTCCTTTTCGGATTTTATAACTTCTTTAGCACATACGGTGTATACACAGTTGGGATTGATAGAGAATCCTTTTACAAAAGCCAAAGAAAAAGACCTTAAATCTGCTAAAGATACAATAGATCTTATAAATATGCTTCAGGAAAAAACAAAAAATAATTTGACAGAAGAAGAAAAAAAACTTATGGATGAAACATTATACGATATACGTATGAAATATTTATACGAAATGGACCAAGAGAAGTAGGTATTTTTATACTATGAACAAATTAAAAGAGATTTATGATAATTTAGACAAGATAGAAAATTTGCCGGCATTTCCCGGTATTGCATTTGAAGTTTTAAAAATTACAAGAGATGATACTGCACAGATATCTTCATTAGAAAAAATTATCAAAAAAGATCCGAATATTGTTTCTCAAATATTAAAAATTGTTAATTCTCCGTTTTATAATTTGCCGAGAGAAGTAAGCTCCTTAAGTTATGCCATAAATCTGCTTGGATTTATAGAAGTTGAAAATTTGGTTATGGTTTCTGTGATGTTAAGCACTCTCAAAAAATTGCCGGTTCATAAGAGATTTGACAGGGATAAGTTTTTGGAACATTCATTCGGGTGCGGTATTACGGCAAAGACAATAGCCGGTATATTGAATATTAATTTTTTCGGCGCGGAATTTACGGGCGGCGTTATCCACGATATAGGAAAGGTATTGATTGACCTATATGCACCGGAGGCATTGGATAATATATTGGAAAATGCTTACACCAAAAATATCTCTTTTATTGATTCGGAAAATGAGTTGTATGAAATCAACCATACACAATTAGGTAAAAAACTGCTGAGTATATGGGGATTGCCTAAAGATATGCTGGACATTGTCAGATACCATCACAGCCCCAAGCATGCAGATAACGATGTTCTTGTGTCTATTGTTCATGTGGCGGATCTTTTAACATATTCAGAGGGCATAGGATTCGGCGGAAACTACGCAAAATTTATGCTTGAAGATGACGAAGGATGGAAAATTCTGCTGGATAAAATTAATATGTCCAAAACATTAGATTTAGCGCTGTTTACATTTAAGCTATATGAAGATATAGAAGAGCAGAAAAAATTATATTTATGAGGAGAATTATTTAAGTGCAGGATCATATGAACATTCAAACTTTCGAAGCATTAAGATCTTTTATATATGAACAATCCGGAATTTTTTTTGAGAAGACAAAAGAATACCTTTTATCAAGCAGATTAAAAAAAAGAATAAAAGAACTAAATTTAAACAGCTTTGAAGAATATCTTTCATACTTAAAATCCCCGTCATTACACGGGGAACTGCCGAAATTATTTGATGCGATAACCATTAATGAAACGTATTTCTTCAGGCACATAAATCAAATTAATGCATTTAGGGATATTATGATTCCTGATATACTGAAGCGCAAGAAATCTGCCAATATATGGAGCGCCGCTTCTTCTACGGGCGAGGAACCCTATACTCTAACCATTGCTCTGATGGAAAAATATGGTCAGATAATACCGGCTAAAATACTTGCGTCTGATCTCAGTCAGGAAGTTTTGAATAAAGCCAAAGATGGCATGTATAGCGATTATTCCTTAAAAGAGCTGAATATCGACACTAAATATAAATTCTTTAATACGCTGAAGCCCGGTTCCTATGAAATAAAAGATGTTGTGAAAAATAAGTGTATCTTTAAAAATATCAATTTAAACAATTATACGGAACTCAATAGAGTAGGGAAAATGGATGTGATCTTCTGCCGAAATGTGCTTATATACTTCAATAAAGAATCGCGGCAGCAAGTTATAGATAAAATGTATGACATACTAAATCCCGGCGGGTATCTGGTGCTCGGCGCTACAGAGTCCATATCAAGGTTAAATACAAAGTTTAGATTGTGCCATTTCGAGATGGCGATAGCTTATCAAAAAAAAATTTAATTAGCGAGCGGATCTATAAGCCGGGTTTTGTTTAAGATGACCATTTATCTAAGCGGCCTACCCGAGAACTTTTGGATAAGGGCAAAATCCATAGATCTCCTATTTGGCCTTGCTCCAGGAGGGGTTTGCCGTGCCTTCTGATATTACTATCTAAAAGCGGTAAGCTCTTACCTTGCCTTTTCACCCTTACCGAGTCCATGTATAACATAGGCTCGGCGGTATTTTTTCTGCGGCACTTTCCTTTGGATCACTCCAACCGATTTTGCAACCGGCACCTTGCCCTTAAAGGAGCCCGGACTTTCCTCTAAATAAAATAAATTTATTCAGCGGCCATCCAATCCACTCGCTGATAGATATAATATAGCAACTTTACTTTTTTTCAAGT
>CAZOGA010000022.1:9495-14112 GCA_964579095.1 uncultured Desulfurellales bacterium | reverse complement strand
CATCTAACTTTATCCTGTTTGCGCCAAATGTATTCGTGACTATGATATCGGCGCCGGCGTCAAGATAGGATTTATGAATATCTTGTATATCTTTTCTATGGGTAATATTTAAGTAATCCGGGCAGTCTCCAGTTTTTAATATCTGTTTTCTCTGAAGTTCAGTACCCATAGCGCCGTCTAATATTAGTATATTTTCCCCCAGTTCTTTTTTAAAATTTCTCATCTACTTCACTCCAAAAATATGAATAGGCAGCGTGATTGTTCTTTTTATTATGTCGATTACACCCTTGCCTATATTTTTTAATGGTATTGGTTTAACAGACAGTTTGCTGTCTATATTGCCCTTTATATGAAATGCCACCCCGGTAAAACTCTTTTCTTTCCCTCCTATTATCCAGCCTATTAAAGGAATGGATGATATGATTTTATTGATGCCCCTAAACGTCGTAAATATTGTGTATATGTCAATATAATTTTTAAATATTTCATATTTTCCGGTTGTAAAAATATCCACATCTTCACCACGTGCTATCAATGCTTTGTCAGGCTGCGTCTTTATTACGCCGTTTTTTATATCAAAATATCCTGAAATTGTCTTGTATTTAAAATCTTTTTTAAATTTAACTTTTCCGATTAAAATCTGCGTAATATTTGTTGCAGCCAGTATTTTATATATATGAGGCATTCCTTTGAAGCTCCCGTTTTTTATCTTGAGGCCTACTTTACCGTATAAATTTTCAGCATCAATAAGTTTTGTACTATCGGAGTGTAATGTTGAATCCAATTCAAATTTGTTATCTTTTCTATCATATTTTGTCAATTGTGCAAATAAAGAGTCGTCTTTTATATGAATTGACAGATCACTTCCATTTTTATGTTTCCTGATATTTATACTTATATTCGTATTATTAGAGTTGAGTTTAAAATTGCTTATATCCGTATCATTAGAAATATCGATGTGAACATTTTTTAAAGTTACATCGTTCATCGGATTTTGTATATTAAGAGTTTTTATGTCACAATTGATATTAGCGTTTATCTGCGGTAATTTTATATGGAAGCCGCCGCTATTTTTGTTCGCTTTTAGCTTTTCATAATCTATTTTAAATTTATCCGCTTTAACATTGGCCGATATGCTGTTGTTTCCTGTAAACAGAATTGAGGCGTTAAATGAAATTTTATTGCCCATAAATATACATTGTCCGTTGTCAATATTCAATTTTTCATTATTAAATTTACTTTTAAAGTTTATATCCTTTATTCTGTCCGATATGTATCCGTTTTTTAGAACAAGACTGCCGCTTGAGCGGGATATCTTATCCATCCCGCCTGAAATTTTCGCTTTGCCGTTCAAATAGCCGTCTTTTAAAAAAATACTTTGAGGGGATATGAATGTAAAAATATAGGGAATCTCTAAATCGACTGCATTTAACAAAAGACTGTATGAGAATTTTTTTACATCTGCGCTGCCTTTAATTTCAAGAATTTTTTTTTCATCTTTTTTCATACTGAGTTTTTTTATATTCAGTATGCCTTTATTGAAATTACCGCTTATATATATTGCAGGTATGCTTAGATTCCTGCTCAAAATGCTATATCCCGGCAAAATGTGTGCAGAGTAGCCGAATTTTCCGGCGCTGCCTTTTAATTTTCCTGTAATGTGTATTTTACCCTGTGGAGTGAATACCATTTTGTCGAGCAGATGGCTTTCTAAAAATGTAAAATCAGATTTACTTATATTCGTTGAGAACGCACCCTCAAAACGCAGTGGGTGAAGATAAATTGTTGATAACGGCGTTGTAATATGGGAAGTTTTTGTTTTTGCGTCTATATTTTTTAATCTAACATACATATTTTTGATTTTACCGAAAGATATTTCCCTTTTAATTTCCACATTTCCGCCTGCGCGTATAAATTTTTGGGGAATGTTGTTATCGTCAAATGACACATCCTTTGCATTAATTACAATATCAAAGTCAAAAAACGGTTTAGATGACCACCTGTACCCTTTTATGAGCGTGGCAGCATCAATATAGCCTCTGATATTTGCGGCATTTCCCAATAATTTCCAATCATCTTTCGGAAATATAGCATTTTTTAAAAATTTATTAGCAGAGTTGTCGGCAAATCCGTAGTAGTGCAGATCCATATCACAAGGATATCCCCTCATGCGGTGGATTGTTAATTTTGAATCTCTAAATTTCATAGAACTGAAGGTGCCCTCTGTCGTGATTTTTATATCATTTAGAGATATGTTAACAAGTGCCTGTTTGACATGAAAATAATCTGTGTTTTTACTTATTCTAAATTGTGCATTCTCTGCATATATGATTCCTGTTTTTATATTTTTTAAAGACAACCCGCCGCTGAATTCCAGCTTTTTAATTTTTATATTTGCTGATTTTGCATATTGATTGATATTTTTAACAGGTATCAGGGGTATAAGCGGTGTCATATTTATAAACGGCGTGGAGATTGAGCCTGTTATACTGGAATTTGCTATGTGTTTTATATTTATACCGCCGTTTAAATAGATAAAAAACCCGTTTTCCGATGATATGTTTATATTGTTTATATCGAAATTATTATTGTCTTTTTTGATAATGTTGCCTGAAAAATATGGTTTCAATATATTAATGCCTTTATAGCGTATCCTATCAACGTTAAGATCGAATGTTAATTCTTTAAAATTATTTAGCTTGAAAGAACCGTTTATGCGCTTTATGCCGTAAAGATTCAAATTGCCAAGATTAACGTCAATGCGCGATGATATAGTCTGTTTTCTCAAAGACGAATATACTTTTATGCGGCTTGAATCCACTCTTCCTTTTAAATAGATGTTATTTTTGTTGAGAACAGTGTTATAGTTTATATTTATCAAGCCCTTAAATCTATGCCCGTTGAATACAATATCTGCGTTCTTTATATGTATGTTGAGAGGCATAATAATAGATATTGATGTAAATTTTTTAGATGATTTAAACGACTTTATATCTGTATACAAACTGTTTATACTTATATCGCCGTAATATTTTCTATGCATAAGGTAAGCAGCGGCTGCTTTTAATATGGAGATTTTATCACTTATATTTTCAGCATGAACATTTATCTTATTCTCTTTTAGATATAACTTATCCAAATAAATATTAATGTATGGGAACTGCTTTTTTATGCGCATTTCACCTATTTTTTCTATTGATACTATGTGAGATTCAGCGGCTATATTAGCTATATACTGCGATGCGAGACGGGAAGTTAAATGTTCTACAGCTATATGCCAAAACAAAAAAACCCCTACGGCAGTTAGAATAGCAAAAAATCCTGCTGCAATAAGGGCTTTTCTTAAAAGGGATCTTTTCACTTAATTTCTTTTGAAAGATCCGATAGGCCTACGATAATGAATGCCTTGTTTTGTTTCTTCATTATAAATGTTATGGGGGTTCCGTTAAAACGATGTTCTTTCAGCAGATCTGATAATTTTTTCATTGTTGGAGCATACTCTTTTCTTAATTTGTCTATTGTTTTTTTATTGTCTTTTACCATCTTGTCTATATCGGCATAGTCAGCACCCTCGATCTTTGAGATTGCATTTTTCAGTCCTTGATCTTTTTCGATATTCCAAAACAACATGGATGCATCCTGCGCTTTTTGTCCATGAACATTAAAAGGAAGAATATACAATTTAATTTTGTTGCTTTCCGCCAAATTTTTCAATGTCTTCAACTGTCTTTTGCAGTATGGACAATACGGATCGCTAAAAAGATATACAACTGTTTTTCCGCGGCCGTATGATTTTTTGAAGCCTTCGGGCAGCTTGGAAAGATAGTTCATAAACCAGCTGATATCAACGGGAAAACGCTCAAAGCTGTCTTTAGGTATGACCCTTTTCGGCCTTGCCTCAGAAACATCTAACAAAGTTGGTATCACAGTTTTCTTGTCTTTTGATATCCATATATATCTGTGCATAATTATACCTGCAGATTCCTGCTTTATAGATATAATTAACGTATCAAACCCTGCTATCTTATGTTCTTTAGACTGTTTTAGCGTGTAGTGCAGCTTCGGCGGTATAATTTTGCTTAAAGCATTTTTATACGCATTATCGGTGTTACCTGCATAAGCACTGCTCAACATCATAAAAAATAGCACAACTAATCCAAAACCCTTTTTCAACATCTCAAACCTCCATTATTAAATCTTCGGTGTAATTATACTTAAAAAATAGGATTTATGCAATAAAGAGAGGTAAATTTTGACATTATCTTGTTTTTCGCATAAACTGTTTACAATCTATGAGGTGATGATGTGGAAAAGGTTATTGTTCTGTTCTTGATTTTATTATTATCATCTTGCGGCCGCGGAAACTATAATTTGTTAAACAGCAGAATGGATACCATAGAAAACAAAATAAGCTTAGATGAGATGAATATAGAGTCTAACTCTAAAAAAATTGAGAGCAGCAACGGCAGATTAACTGCAATAGAAAAGCGCATAACGGAGCAAAGAAAAAAAAGCAAAACATATGACAACATTCCTCCCGCTGCGTTAATAGAAAGTGAAAGCAACGTGCAGAAAAATGGGAATGCGGTTTTAATAGATGATGAAAATGATAAAGCA
>CAZOGA010000022.1:0-9395 GCA_964579095.1 uncultured Desulfurellales bacterium | reverse complement strand
CGGATGCTGCTATGTATCTGCTGACAATTATATATGATAAAAAGCAGGATTATAACAATGAACTCTATTATAAAAATATGTTAAAATCCAAATTTCCGGACAGTGTGTATGCCAAGAAAATAAAATTTAGAACAGAGTAGGGAGGGAATATGAAGAGGTTGATGTTTTTTTTCGCAGTTGCGATGCTGATAATAAGTTTTTCTTTTAAAAGTTACGCGGGTAATTTTTATATTATAAAAACGCATGATACGCTTTGGGATATATCAAAAGCGCATTACAAAGATCCGTTTTTATGGGGCAAAATATGGCTTAATAATACTTACATTAATAATCCGGATTTGATATTTCCCGGTGAGGTGATAGAGTTCACGAAACATGGCATCATTATATCCAGTTATAAAAAAGCCATAAAAAAACATAGAAAAAAACCTGCTGCCAATACGTTTGATTCTTCCGTTTGGTTAGATAGCGGCATATATTACTCAGATTGCGGCAATAGTTTTTGTTCATGGAAGCAAAATAATTTTATTGCGGGAAAAATAACCTATGATACAGGCAGTTATTTAAGCGTTTACCCTAAAGATAAAATATTCATAAAGACGGATAAAGTACTCCCTAAAGAGGTTTACGTGTACAATAAATTGGATATCTACAGAATTAACAAAGGAACATCGGGGGGCATTGGAATTAAAACATTTGTTCCCATAGGAATTGTAAATGTAGGAAAAAAAATCAAAGGTGGGTATGAGGCAACGATCGCCAAGTCCGTAGATGCTATAAATCAAAATAATATTTTGTCTGTTGCATATCCATTTAGAAAAATCAGCCAATTAACAAATGTCACACTGGGAGATGTAAAAATAAAGCCCATATCAGCTTATGAGTATGATCTAAATAGTAAGATAGGCAGTTATGTATTCTTTAAAATTTTAAAGAATTTTAATAAAAATATATTGGGTAAAACTGTTTTTATTGACAGACTTAACAAAGGCGCATTGGAAAACATAAATGTTGCGGAAGGCGTTGTTGTGAGCCAATATAAAAATTATATATCTGTTTTTATCCCGTCTATTTCAGATTACAAAGAAATTATAGATAATATGCAAACTTATGTGCTGAGGTAACTGTATGCTTGAAATTTATGATTCTTCAAAGAGAAAACTTGTTGATTTTCATCCCATAAATAATAATAAGGTTGGGATGTATGTATGTGGCGTAACCGTATATGATTATTGTCATGTGGGACATGCGCGAAGCGCCGTAGCATTTGACATTATATACAGATATCTTAATTATAAAGGATATGATGTGACGTTTGTAAAGAATTTCACCGATGTTGATGACAAAATAATAAAAAGAGCTAATGAGACAAATAGATCCTGTGAGGCTGTGGCTGAAAAATATATAGATGAATACTATAAGGATATGGAAGCAATAGGCATTGAGAAACCCACATATGAGCCTAAAGCCACTGATCATATAAAAGAAATAATTGATCTGATACAGAGATTGATGAATAAAGGCTACGCCTATGAAATTGACGGTGATGTTTATTACAGGGTGGAAAAGTTTAAAGAATACGGTAAACTATCACATAGAAACATAGATGAACTGAAAAGCGGCGCCCGTGTTGAAATAGATGAGCGCAAAGAGAGTCCATTGGATTTTGCTCTATGGAAGCGTTCCAAAGAAAATGAACCTGCATGGGGTTCACCCTGGGGTATGGGAAGGCCGGGATGGCATATAGAGTGCTCCGCTATGAGCATGAAATATTTGGGAGAGAGTTTTGATATACACGGCGGCGGTGAAGATTTGATATTCCCACATCATGAAAATGAGATAGCTCAGAGCGAAGCAGCAACGGGTAAAGAATTCGTGAAATATTGGATACACAATGCTTTTGTTAAGATAAATAAAGAAAAGATGAGCAAATCACTTGGAAATTTCTTTACGATTAGAGATATACTTAAGCAGTTTAAGGGTGAGGAATTAAGATATTTTCTGCTGACTACGCACTATAAAAGTCCTTTAGATTTTTCCTTTGAAGGCTTGGAAGCTGCAAGAGAGGCTTTGAACAGGTTTTACAATTTTATGATAAGGATAAAAGAATTTAACTCATCTATCAATAATTTCCACCGGGAAAATGACGAGCTGGAAAATTCTATTTCAGGTATGATTAAATTTTTTGAAGATAGCATGGATAATGATTTTAATGTCCCTAAAACTATAGGTTACATATTTCACGTGCTGCGTTTATTTAATACATATCTTGACAAGTGTGAGAAAAACAGTGAAAATGCAGATAAGGTATTGGCAGAAAATTTTCTTGAAAATATAACAAAAGTAAGCGAAGTTTTGGGGATTTTCGGTTCTAATGAGAAAGAGTGGTTTAGTCAAACCGGTATTAATGATCAATGGATAGAATCAATGATAAAAGCAAGAAATGAATCAAGAAAATCAAAAAACTTTAAAAAAGCAGATGATATAAGAAATGAGTTATACAGCAAAAATATTATACTTGAGGATTCAAAGAATGGGACACGGTGGAAAATAAAAAAATAGTTTTTAAAAATCACAATAACAATATAGAAAGCGGGTTATCTAACTATATACAAGAGATTTCTTATATACCTTTGTTAAACCGTGAAGAAGAAAAAGAATTGGCCGTAAGAATACAAAATGGCGATAAAGGGGCGTTAAAAGAACTTGTTAAACGTAATTTGAGATTTGTCGTCAGTATTGCACGTAAATACAACAAACTCGGTATACCTCTGATGGATTTGATAAATGAGGGGAACTTGGGTTTGATTCAGGCGGCAAAAAAATTTGACCCTGATAGAAATGTAAAATTCATATCATATGCATCATGGTGGGTTAAACAATATATTATGAAGTATTTGAATGAAGAAAATACACCCATAAAGATACCGATTAAAGCTCAAAGCAAATTGAAGAAAATCAATAAAGTGAAGAAGAATTATCTAAGGGAATTTTATAAATCCCCGAGTATCAGAGATATATCCGAGATTAGCGGTATGAGCGAAAAAGAAATTAAAAATGCCGAAAGCTCAAAATTGTATTTCAATTCTTTAGATGAAAAAGTCGGCGCAAATGAAGAAATTACCATGATGGATTTAATAAAAAACAAAGATGAGGATGAAGAAGACAACCAAATTCAGAGAATGCTTATTGAGCGTATAAAACAAATAATAGATGGATTTCCGGAACGCGATGCCGATATATTGAAAATAAGATATGGACTTATAGACGGCGAAAGGCATACGCTTCAGTATATAGGGGATAAATATAAAATAAGCAAAGAGCGGGTTCGTCAAATTATAAATAATCTTTTGGAAAAAATAAGAAAAAAAATTAATGAGTGAAAAATTACAAAGCGCCGAGCGAAAAGGTATTTGGTTGATTGAAATTAAGAATTTCTTATAAAAATCTTTTTAATACGCTCCTATCTTTAAATGATTCAAATGAGAAACTTGCGCTTTCATTTGCAGTGGGCGTTTTTATATCCATAACCCCTACTTTTGGATTTCACACGATCTTAGCCATAGTTTTGTCCTTTTTTTTTAAGCTTAATAAAGTTGCCACGATAATCGGCACTCTATTCAATAATCCTTGGACAACACTGCCCGTTTACTATGCAGATTATAAGATAGGTGCTTTTGTTACGGGGAGCAATAAGCAGTTTCTCCTTGAGCCCTTAACGATAAAACATATTTTATCTCAGGGTAAGGATGCGTTTGTTATTCTGTCAATAGGAAGTATAATACTTGGCGTTGTTGTGAGTTTTGTTATGTATCATACGATAAAATATATTTTATCTAAACATAAAAGAAGGGAAAATGATACCGTTAAAAGATAATATATCATCCAAAACAACACCTGTTGTTAATATATCACTGATCATTATAAATATTATGGTATTTGTTTATGAACTTAATGTAGATAACATAAATGTGTTTTTATATAACAATGCCTTTATACCCAATATGCTGTTTGTACACTTAGATATTTTTCACTCTTTTGAACGTATGCTTGAATCTATGTTTTTTCATGGGGGATTTTTGCATATTCTGGGGAATATGTGGTTTTTGTGGATATTCGGAGATAATGTGGAAGACGTATATGGGCATATTAACTACCTGTTTTTATATTTTTTTGGGGGCTTAATAGCATTTTTTGCACAGGGCATTATAAATCCATCATCAACTGTTCCCATAATAGGCGCAAGCGGAGCAATATCGGCTGTTGTGGGCTCCTATTTCATTCTGTTTCCAAAAGCTAAGATTTTATCGTTAATATTAATAATTATAGTTTTAGTGCCTATATGGGTTCCTGCATGGTTATTTATTATTTTGTGGTTTTTTATACAATATTTTAGTGGTATATTATCTATTATGGCACAGGGAGCAAGCGATGTTGCATGGTTTGCACACATAGGCGGTTTTTTGTTCGGGATAGTCGCAGCAAAATATATGTTAAGCACTGGAAGAATAAGGATATGAGATGTCTTTTTATGTCGGATATTCACTATCCGATACGCGGCGATATATTTTTAGAATTTTTATGGGATAATTACATGGATTTTGACAGAATATATTTGCTGGGCGATATATTTGAGTTTTATTTCGGATATAAAAATTTTATCTACAGACACCACATAAAATTGCTCAGCTTGCTGAAGGCTGTTTCAAAGAAAAAGAAACTTTATATTTTTGAAGGAAATCATGAGTATAAATTGGAGGGTTTGCAGCAATTTATTGATGCTCATATAGTTAAACACTGTCTGATAGAAAAAATTGATGGATTGACCATTCATATGGAGCATGGTGATATGATAGATAGAGAAGATATCGCTTATACAGCATTTAGAAACGCCCTTAAAAACAGGGCTATGCTTTATGCAATTGAGCATATAAAGCCCTCACTCCTGCTTTTTTTGTCAAAGAAAGCTTCACATTTCAGTAAAACAAATATTAAATCTAAAAAAAACAGGCGTACCGATGAAGCATTGGAGAGATTTGCAAGCTCTAAGATAAAAAATGGAATTGACGCTGTTATATTGGCGCATACGCACAACCCTGTGTTGATCAAAAGAAATAGCGGGGTATATATAAATACGGGTGATTTTTTAGAGCATTTTACATATGCAACATATGAGACAGGTAAAGGTTTCTCACTGCATAATTATCTTGGTGGCGGCGATGGGTAAAGAAGTGGTAAAAAGTAGGATTAACAGTCTAAGAAAAGAATTGAATTATCACAATTATAAATATTATGTTCTGGATAATCCGGTTATATCCGATGCAGAATATGACAGAAAATTTGCAGAATTAAAAAAACTTGAGGATGAGAATCCTGAATTTTTTGATGAAAATTCACCTACCCAAAAAATAGGCGGAAAGGCTTTAGATAAATTCGAAAAAGTGGAGCATACAATACCTATGCTGTCTTTGGATGATGTATTCAGCGAACAAGAATTGAGGGAATTTGATTTAAAGATTAAGCGCACATTGAAATTGCCTGAAGATTCAAATATTGTATATACTGTTGAACCTAAATTTGACGGTTTGTCTATATGCCTGATCTATAAAAATGGGAAATTGTACAATGCTTCTACGAGGGGGGATGGCTATACCGGCGAGGACGTTACGCATAATATAAGAACTATAAAAAATTTACCTCTTGAATTAATTATTGATAACCCGCCTGAATATATCGACATTCAAGGAGAAGCCCTGCTAAAGAAGAGTGATTTTTGGAAGATGAATAAAGAAAGGGCGAGGCACAATATGCCTATCTTCGCAAATCCGCGCAATGCTGCAGCAGGGTCCATCAGGCAGTTAAACCCCAAAGAAACTGCGAGAAGAAATCTGACGATGTTTACCTATTACATAAGAGAAATAAAGTGGTATAAGCGCCCGATTAGCCAAAATGACTCCCTTAATTTTTTAAAACATCTTGGCTTTCCCGTAAATCCTTTAAATAAACTGTGTAAGAATATAGAAGAAGCCATAGAATATAAAAAATACATTGCGGAAGTAAGAAATAATTTGGGATATGAGATAGACGGCATGGTTTTGAAAGTCGATAAATTTACTTATCAAAATGAGCTGGGATTTACAACAAAATCGCCGAGATGGGCTATAGCATTTAAATTTCCAGCTGAACAGGCTACTACCAAAGTCCTAAATATTATTGTTAATGTTGGGCGCACAGGCATTTTAACGCCTGTTGCAATATTAAAACCCGTAAATGTAGGCGGGGTTATTGTGTCAAGGGCAAGTCTGCATACCCTCGATGAAATAAGAAGAAAAGACATAAGGATTGGGGATACGGTTTTTGTTCAGCGTGCAGGCGATGTTATACCCGAGATAGTTAAAAGTATCAAAGAGAAAAGAACGGGAAATGAGAGAATTTTTAATATGCCGGGCATATGCCCTGTGTGCTCTTCCAAAGTTGTCAAAGACGGAGCATATTACAGATGCACCAACATAAATTGCCCTGCCGTTATTAAGGAATCTATTAAGCATTTTGTCTCAAGGGATGCTATGAATATAGATGGCCTCGGAAGCAAGATAATAGACCAGCTGATAGACAAAAATATTATAAAAGATGTTAGCGATATATATAAACTTGATAATAATGTTTTATCTGATCTTGAACGCTTAGGTGATAAATCTGCATCAAATATTATGCAGGCCATAGAAAAGAGTAAGGGCACAACATTTGCTAAGTTTATAATGGCACTGGGTATAAGAGGAGTGGGAAAATATGTTGCAAAATTATTGGCTGATAAATTTGGCAATTTGGAGGATTTAAAAACGGCGGGCAAAGAAGAGCTGCTTTCTATAGACGGCGTGGGCGAAGAGATAGCAAACAGTGTGGTGTCTTTCTTCACTGAAAAGAAGAATTTAGATACCATAAATAATCTTATAAGTTATGGTATCTACTTCATAGAGGAACAGAACAGAGAAGAAAATCTTAATGTTAAAAATAAAAGTTTTGTGTTTACAGGTTCCCTGCTTATGCCGAGAAGTCAAGCTCAAAATGAAGTCTTGAAAAGAGGCGGATTTGTGAAAAATAGTATCAGTTCCAATGTTGATTATTTGGTTGCAGGCGATAGACCCGGATCAAAGTTTGATAAGGCTAAAAGGTTGGGTATCAGCATTATTAATGAGAGTGAATTCTTAGAATTGATTGGGGGGTAGGTATATTAGATATGCTTCTCGAAGCAAAAAGAGTCGGTTCTTTATATGCGCTTATAGCAATAGCTTTCTGTATCTTAATTTTTACATATAACAATATTGATTTCTTTAATGCTGTCTTAAGAACGTTTTTTACATCTATAGCATTCTATATTTTGGGTATAGTCAGCGCTTATATTGTAAATTTTGTTTCTTTAAATGCGCAGTCAAAGAATGAAGAATAGTTTATTGAGGGATAATAAACCCAATTTCAATATATTTATGGATAGAGAAAGCTTAATAAAATCATATTATCCGATTATAAAAAGGATAGTGCTAAAAACAGTAATTAAAATGCCGGATGGTCTTGATATTGATGATTTTATTCAAATTGGCATGATGGGTCTGCTGAAAGCTTTGGACAGATGTGATTATGATAAAAGTACAAATGAATTTAAGGCATATGCTGTAACGAAAATCAGGGGAGCTGTTCTTGATAAAATAAGAAGTTCAGATAGTATATCGCGCTATTCGCGTGATCGTCTAAAGGATATTTCTAAGGCGTATGGGGAATTTATGAATGACGGTATTTTTGATCCTACAGATGAAATGGTTGCGCAAAAGGCCGGTTTAAGTGTTAGAAAAATGAACAAGCTTCTGCAGGAAGCTTCTAATTCTACAATATCAAGTATTGATAAATATATCTACGGCGATACCCCGCTCATAGAGAGCTTGGAAGATGAGAAATGTAAAAGTCCCCTGAACATAATGGAGGAATCCGAGATTAAGGATATCTTAAAAGAAGGGCTTGCAAAGCTGAATACGGCGGAATTAACGGTATTATCTTTATATTATTATGAAGATTTTACAATGAAAGAAATAGCAGATGTTATTAATAAAACAGAATCGAGAGTATCTCAAATAAGAACGAAATCTCTTATTAAACTGAGAGGATATGTAAGAAGGAGATTAAATATATGAAAAATATAATAGAAAACGGTATTGACATTGCGGCCAAACTCATGTTAATGGATGCTATTACCGCACCAAAAGGCGTTGGGCGTGATGATATTATTGTGAAAATTGTAAAAAACAGCAAAGATATAGAAAAAATTTTAAATAAAGCAAAACAGCTGTCTGATGAGACGAAGTTTTCTTTTTATCAAAGAGATGCCGCAAATTGCAGACGTAGTTCCCATATTATTTTGATAGGTTATAAGATATTTTATCACGGATTTGATTGCAAGTTCTGCGGATTTCAAAACTGCCAAGAATGCGAAAAAAACGGCGGCATGTGCGCTATAAGTATTACCGATGCAGGTATAGCCATAGGATCATTAGTAAAACTGGCTTCTATATTGGGAATTGATAATAGGGTTATGCTTTCAATAGGTCAAGCTGCAAAAGAAATAGGATTTTTTAAGGAAAAAATTGGCGGAGCATACGGCATACCGTTTTCTGTCTCCACCAAAAATCCATTTTTCGATAGAAAATAGATCTAAAGAACCTTTTCTACTTTACCTGAGCGAATACAGGCTGTGCATATATGAATTTTTTTAACCTCTCCATTCACTCTCGCCCTCATAGTTTGTATATTAGGAAGCCATTTCTTTTTAGTTCTTATGTGAGAGTGGCTGACCTTCATACCCATATGGGCTCTTTTTCCGCATATATCACATCTTCTTGCCATCATCTACCTCCATCTTGAAAAAGCAGGAACTTATAACATATAAGCTCTCTCAATTCAAGATAAATTTTAGAAATGCCGGTGCAAAATTATAATATCCTGAATGAGCAAAATGTTTTTATTTTAATACTGTTCAATACTTAATGTTAAATCATATATGTTAAGTAACTATGAATTTTTAATCAAAAACCTTTCTTACCATTGTGCTCTTTGTCAAAGTTATAGTAAACTACAGCATAATACTAAATAAAAATTGTTCATTCTTTGTCTTGACTTTTTGGGAACGGCGCATAAGGTTTATAAGGTTTATAATATAAATAACTGAAGGGGGCAGAAAAGATGAAGAATCTTAGTGAGTTTTCCGATATCCTCAAAAAGACAGTTTCTTACGGCGGAGGACACCTTGTAACAAAGAATAAGGTATTAAGATCTTTCCTTTTAAAAAAGGGGTATCAATTAGTTTATAAGTCCATGGTTGAAGGGAACAGTGAAAATAGGCCGATAGA
>CAZOGA010000021.1:2458-14292 GCA_964579095.1 uncultured Desulfurellales bacterium | reverse complement strand
GAGCAATACAATTTTAATTGGATATACAAACCCTTAGAATTTTAGATTAAGGAAGTAAGACAGACAAAGATAATCTTAAAGCGCTTATTATGCTTATTCACAAATCAAGGAAGAAAGGGACATTGTGAATAAGCATAATAAGCGCTTAAGCTGACAGTGAGACCACTGCACAGTGCTGATAATTTTTGCGAAAAGACCAGTTAATAAAAAACATAATGAAGCTTAATGTGATAATTCGTTTTGCCTTATGCTGAATTTGCCGATTGTCGGCAGTATGGTTTTGATAAATAAAACCACACCGTTCATGCTATATTCTAAACTTCTATAGATATCCGTTTTTTATAAGTTTAAAGAACCTATTAAATTTGATATTAAAGGGGCTCCATGTCCATGAACCGTAGATGATAAACGCCTTGCCCGATATATTTTTTTCCGGCACAAAACCCCAATATCTCGAATCGTATGAGTTGTCTCTGTTATCTCCCATCATAAAGTATTTGCCTTTTGGAACAACTACAGGGCCCCAATTGTCTCTTGAACCAAATCTTGTCCTGCATACCAGCGAAACTGTATTTCTACCGCAGATATTCGGATCTTTATGAATAACAAAGGGTTCAATGACTTTCCGCCCGTTAACATAAAGCACTTTGTTTATCATCTTTAGTGTATCTCCCGGTGTGCCTATGCAGCGTTTGATAAAATATATTTTAGGATTTGGAGGAAACTTGAAAACAACAACATCACCTCTTTTCGGTTCTTTTACAGGAATAATTTTGTATCCGGTAAACGGCATTTTTACGCCGTATATGAACCGATTGACCAATATATGATCTCCGATAAGAAGTGTATTCTCCATTGAAGAGGATGGTATTTTAAATGCCTCAACAATAAATGCACGTATAAACAGAGCAATAACCAATGCAATAAATATAGATTTAATCCAATCAAACACCTTTTCTTTTGTCATAAACACACCCCTTGTAATAATTTCTAATTGCTCATCTCAACTATATGGACAAAGGCATCTTTTGATATACTGACTTTCCCTAACTGTTTCATCTTTTTTTTGCCTTTTTTTTGTTTCTCCAGCAATTTCCTCTTGCGTGTTATGTCACCGCCGTAGCATTTAGCAAGCACATCCTTTCTTAATGCTCCAATTCTTTCTTTAGCTATAATTTTTCCACCCACCTTGGCTTGAATTCTGACTTCAAAGAGCTGCTTTGGTATATATTGTTTCAGGTTTTTCAGCACATCCCGCGCAATCCTATATGAATTTTCCCTCGGTACTATCATAGAAAGCGAATCAATCTCCTCAGAATTCACCAAAATTATAAGTTTAGTTAATTCGGACTGTTCAAAATCATCAATTTCATAATCAAAAGATGCATATCCTTTGGATAACGATTTTATCTTGTCATAAAAATCCGTTATAATCTCTGACAACGGCAGTGAATATTTTATCGCAACGATATTATTCGAAATATAGCTCATTGATCTTTGTTTGCCTCGTTTTTCCTGCAGCAACTTTAAGATATTGCCTATAAATTCAGACGGGGTTATTATATCTACATCAACAAACGGCTCATATATAGCTTCCATTTTTTGCGACGGCGGGAGTAATGATGGATTGGAGATATCTTGAAATGTACCATCTGTTTTTTTAATACGGTATAGAACAGATGGGGCCGTTATGATAATATCAATCCCAAATTCATCCTCTATACGTTCCTTTGATATATTCATACTTAATACACCAAGGAATCCGCATCTAAATCCGAATCCGAGACTGTCTGATTTCTCTTTTTCTATAGTCAAAGACGCATCATTCAGCTGCAATTTTCCCAAAGCTTCTTTTAAATCCTCGTAATTATTCGTATCCGTAGGATAAATACCGGCATAAACAAACGGCTTTATCTGCTTAAACCCCTCAAAGGGCTGTTCTGTAGGATTTTCAGCTAAGGTTACAGTATCGCCCACTCTAATATCACGTATATTTTTTATATTTGCAACAACGTAGCCAACGCTTCCGGGGCCAAGAAGATCAATTTTCTTTTGCTTTGGCGTAAAAATACCTACCTCTTCCGCTTCATATTTTTGTTTATTGGAATATATCATTATTTTATCATTGGTATGCAGCTCTCCGTCAAAAACCCTTACAAGAAAAACAACACCGCGGTAGTTATCATACCAGGAATCTATAGTTAATGCCCTTAAAGATCTTGAAGGATCATATTCAGGAGGCGGAATATTTTCAATTATTGACCTCAGCACACCATCTATGCCTATATTATTTTTTGCAGATATTTCTATGGCATTCTTTGAGCTTATGCCCAATGCACTTTCTATTTCCTGTTTTGTTTTGTCAATATCGGCCGACGGTAGATCTATCTTGTTTATAACAGGTATTATTTCCAAATTATTTTCAATAGCGGCATAAGCGTTTGCAATGGTCTGCGCCTCAACACCTTGAGATGCATCAACAACAAGCAGACAGCCCTCGCATGCTGATAAACTTCTTGAAACTTCATACCCGAAATCCACATGTCCCGGTGTATCTATCATATTCAAAAAATACTTTTTACCGTTATATTCATAATCAAGACGCACGCTTTGAGCCTTAACCGTTATGCCGTGTTTACGTTCAACATCCAAGCTGTCAAGCACCTGCTCTCTCATCTCACGTTTGCTTAATGCACCCGTATTTTCTATTAATCTGTCGGCGAGCGTGCTTTTGCCGTGGTCTATGTGAGCTATTATCGAAAAATTTCTTACATTATCTATTTTCATTTAATACATCCGTCTTCATATAAAAAAATTTAACAGTAAAAACATATATCATCTGTAATAAAAATCAGACCTTCGGCAAATTGCTTGCCTGCTCTGCGCTGTTTATAATCTCTTTCTCCAGTGTATACGCTTTATATCTAATATTCTTAAATTTAAGTGAAGTCTGCTCATCAACAAGTTTAAACACCTCTTCCAAAACCCTTAAGGATTCCTCAGCCCTTTTCATATTTGCAAATATGATATCTTTAATATTCGATCTCTTTTTTTCTATGCTGCTGTTCAGAGGTGTGCCCACATCACCTTCTGTATCCCTGTAATGTATGCTGTCACTGAATTCTCTTTGAATCAAAGAGATATCTGAACGCATATTCTTTAACTCGTTTACAATCTTTTTATCATCCAATATAAACCGGGCAACATCTTCAACGACTCTTAACCCTTCACGCAGCCTATTGAAATTCGCGTCTATCAATCTGTCTATCTTTCTTTTGCTTTTTTCCATAATGCTTCAAATTTTTCCTCATACACATTTGCCATATCCTGACGTTTTATTATTAGTACATTCTCATCATTAACCATAAATGCGCTTGCAGTCCAGTTAAGTGAACCCGTTTCCAATATGCTGCCGTCAAAAATGGCAAATTTATTGTGCATTATGCCGCTTCTCTTCCAGCGCTTGTAGGTGTGCGCTGCTGCAAACTTGATATTGAGGCCGTTTTTTTTCAAGTATGGATATTTTGTGTACTTATTTTCCTTGGGATCATTTGACCGCCGATCCAAAACTATTCTGATTTTTACACCGCGATTACGAGCATCAACCAAATGCTGGGCCAAATATCTTGAAGTAAATGTGTACATAGCAACATCTATGGTTTTACCCGCATGATCAATCAAATCCTCTACTGCTCCCTCAGCTGCGTAAGAAGGCGTAAAATACACCTCTATGTCCCTGGAATAGGAATATGTGCCAATAAAAACAAAAAATAGTATAAAAAGAACTGTTTTCTTAAACATTATAATTAGGCGGCTCCTTTGTAATCACAACATCATGAACATGGCTTTCCCTGACAGATGCGGATGTTATTTGAACAAACGTGGCCTTTTCTCTCAGTTCTTCTATATCTTTGCATCCAGTGTATCCCATACCGGATTTTAAACCCCCTACAAGCTGATATATAACATCGCCCACGCTTCCCTTATATGGAACTCTGCCTTCTATGCCTTCAGGCACAAGTTTTTCCGGTTCCACCTCATCTTGAAAATATCTGTCTTTGCTGCCGTCCTTCATTGCACCGATAGAGCCCATACCCCTGTAAACCTTATATTTTCTGCCTTGATATATAAGCGATTCCCCGGGCGACTCTTCAACGCCTGCGAACAGGTTGCCCATCATAACAGCATTTGCCCCGGCAGCAATAGCCTTTACCACATCGCCTGAGAACTTTATGCCACCATCTGCTATTATTGTTTTACCGTAGCTTTCCGCCTCCTCAGCACACTCGGAAATTGCAGATACCTGAGGCACTCCGACACCTGCCACAATACGCGTAGTGCATATGGAACCCGGACCTATACCGACCTTTATAATATCAGCACCTGCTTCTATTAAACTTTTAGTGCCTTCTTTCGTTGCAACGTTCCCTGCAATAATCGTAACATCCGGCAGATGCATTCTAATTTTTTCCACAAGCTCGATAACATAGATCGAATGGCCATGCGCAGAGTCAATAACTATCACATCAGCACCCGCATCGTGCACTGCCTTTGCTCTTTTTTCTCCGTCACGTGTTCCTATTGCCGCACCGACAACAAGCCTGCCGTGTATATCTTTGGTTGCATAGGGATATTCCATCTTTTTCTTAATATCCTTTATGGTTATCAGTCCCTTCAATTTAAAATCTTTATCAACAATAGGCAATTTTTCTATTTTATTTATCTTTAAATATTCCTCGGCTTCTCTCAATGTTATTCCTACATGGGCAGTTACAAGATTTTTTTTTGTCATAACATTTCCGACTTTTTCGGAGAAGTCGCGTTCAAACTGCACATCTCTGTTTGTTATTATACCGACAAGTGTATTTTTTTCATCCGTCACCGGAATACCTGATATATGATATTGACTCATTAAATATAAAGCGTCTTTTATTGTCGCATCCGGAAAAATAGTGATAGGCTCCAAAATCATACCGCTTTCGCTCTTTTTAACGCGCCTTATTTGATTTGCCTGATCTTTTATGCTCATATTTTTATGTATTATACCCATACCGCCGTTCCGCGCCATTGCTATAGCCATTTTATAATCCGTTACCGTATCCATAGCAGCAGAAATAAACGGTACATTCAGATGCAGCCTATCTGAAAGTGTTGTAGATACATCTGCATCTTTGGGCAATGTGTATGATTTATTCGGAAGCAGCAGCACATCATCGAATGTTATACCCATTGTATTCTTAATCTTAAGCATATAAACCCCTTAAATTTCCAAAAATTTAAAATTCGCAATACGCAAAATCAACAGCCGCACCCTATTTAACAAAGAGAGTCTGTTATTTTTAATATTTTCATCTTTATCCATAACCATAACATTATCAAAAAATAGATTGATATCGGAAATAATCCGGTTAATCATAGTTACTGCTTTCTTATAGTCCTTCTCTTCTAAATATTTGATATATTCAGATTCAATACTGTTTATACCAATTAATAAATTTCTTTCATAGTCGCTTGCAAATAGATGTTCATCAACAAAGGTAGATTCATAATTCTCGGGCACTATGTTAAAAATTCTCTTTATCGCAAAACGTTTTTTCTTATCCTCGTCGCGCAGTATAAAATAGTGTAATGCGGAGAGCCTGTTGTTTACATCAGCCATATCATTAAAGCTGACCTGCGTTACTGCGCTTAAAGTATCATGTGAATATTGGTTATAATAGTTGAAAAATCTCACTTTGATAAACTCCAGCACATCTTCCAGAACAACATTTTTATTATACAGCTTAGCGGCATGTAAAATAGCTTCGGATAAATTAAGTGTAATATTAAAATCAGTTATTATCTTGATAATACCGAGTGCGGCACGGCGCATAGCATATGGATCTTTGTTGCCCGTGGGTTTCAGATCAGCTATAAAACCGCCTGTAATCAAATCAATTTTATCTGCGAGAGACAGCACTATGCCTGTTTCAGAACTTACATTTTCTTTATCTTTGGGAAGGTATTGTTCATATATGGCATTTGCCACTTTGTCGGACTCTTTGGAAAGTTTTGCATATTCCCTGCCCATAACACCTTGAAGTTCAGGAAATTCATAAACCATCTGTGTGAGAAGGTCAGCCTTCGAAAGATAAGCCGCTCTCTTGGCGTAATCAACGTTAAATCCAAGTTTTTCCGCCAAAAATGCACTCAAGTTCACCAATCTTATGACCCTGTCATACTGCGACCCCAGCTTATCGTGAAATGTCATTCTTTTCAAACCGTCTACAAAATCCGCCAATTTTTTCTTGCTGTCTTCCGCATAAAAAAATTCCGCATCTGCAAAACGCGCCCTCAATACACGCTCATATCCCTCTTTTATGAGCTGCATATTATCTGTTTCTATATTGGAAACAGCGGCAAATTTATTTATAAGTTTATCGTTTTTAGTAAATGCAAAATATCTCTGATGGTCTTTCATGGATGTAATAAGCACTTCTTTAGGCAGATGTATAAACTTATCCTCAAATTCGCCAACCACAACCACAGGATATTCACATAAATTCACCACTTCATCCAACAGTTCATCATCATAAACAATGCTTAGGTTTTCTTTTTTGCATATGCTCTCAAGCTTATTCAGTATAATATTTTTCCTCTTATTTTGATCTACAACAACAAAAGCATCTTCAAGCACGCTCTCATAATTATCATAGCTCAGCTTCACTTTCTGCGGATTTAAAAATCTGTGTCCGTATGTGTATGACGTGGAATCTATGCCTGCAAAATTAAAATCAACAATTTCATCATCTATCATAAATGTAATATTATGAACAGGCCTGATAAAAGCATAATTGCCGGCGCCCCATCTCATTTTTTTGTTAAAATGAAAGTTTTTTACGAAAGTATTTAAAATGTCATTCATTAATTCCTTTGTGTTTTTATCCTCTTGTTTTACAATAAGAGTTATATATTTGCCCTTCTTATTCTCTTCTATTACAATATCTTCTTCCGCTGCGCTATTTTTCTTCAAAAATCCCGTTAACGCTTTTGTCGGTTGGGAATTTTTATAGCATACAGATTCAGGCGGACCTATAATTTTTCTGCTCTGTGGTTTTGTATATTCCTCAAATTCAAATTTTACAGCTGCCCTTCTCGGAGTAACATAGCTTTTAAGATTCGAAAATATTACATTTTCGCCTTTTAATAGCTCAGAAACATCATTAACTATGCGTTGATCTAATCCTCTCATCTCGGATGCAGGCAGCTCTTCTGTAAACAGTTCAAATAATAATTTCATTTTAAATCCCCCATATAAGCTTTTGCAACATTGGCCGCTAAATCCCTTACACGTTTTATAAACAGAGCGCGCTCTGTAACACTTATTGCATTTCGTGCATCTAATAAGTTGAATGCGTGGGAACATTTTAAACAGTAATCATATGCGGGTCTAACCAAATTATTATCTACACACCTTTTTGATTCATTTTCATACATATTAAACAGCTCAAACAGCATATCCGTATCTGCCAATTCAAAATTATAAACTGAATATTCATATTCGTCGTGTTTATGTATATCACCGTATGTAATTTTATCATTCCACTGCATATCAAACACATTTTCCACCTGCTGAATATACATACCCAGCCGTTCCGTTCCATATGTTATCTCAACAGGAATAGGCCGAAGATCATAGCCGCCGATCTGCTGAAAATATGTAAATTGGGTTACTTCCATACCATCAAGCCATACTTCCCATCCCAATCCCCAGGCTCCAAGCGTTGGGGATTCCCAGTTATCTTCAACAAATCTTATATCGTGTTCATTTAACTTAATACTCAATGTTTCTAAGCTGCTTAGATATAAATCTTGTATATTTTCAGGAGATGGTTTCATGACAACCTGATATTGATAGTAGTGCTGCAGTCTATTCGGATTTTCCCCGTATCTGCCGTCTGTGGGCCTGCGTGAGGGAGCGGCATATGCGACATTCCAGGCTTTGTCCCCCAATGATTTAAGCGTTGTTGCCCAATGAAACGTTCCTGCACCCGATTCAATATCATAGGGTTGCAAAATTACACACCCCTGCGATTCCCAAAATTTGGAAAGTGAGAGCAATATATCCTGGTAATTCATAAATCCTCCTTAAATCTCAAATTTTGCAACAACCGGCGCATGATCGGAAGGGCGTTCTTTTTTTCTTTCATTTTTATCTATATAGCAATTTCTGCAGCTGTTCTTAAGCGCTTCTGATACCCATATATAGTCTATTCTTAATCCTATATTTTTTCTAAAAGAAGATGCCCTATAATCCCACCAACTGAATTGCTGATTCTTATTAAACATTCGAAAAGTATCTGTAAATCCCCATTCATATAAATGCTTCAGAGCTTCTTTCTCTTGGGGATGATACCCTATTTTGTCTTTCATCTTTTCTTCATCATAAACATCTATCGGAAGCTGAGCAACATTAAAATCACCAAGCAGAATAATTTTATCCTTCTTCGTATTATAGCTGCTATGCAGATAATTTTTTAATTCCTCTATAAATTTAAGTTTCTCCTGAAACTTCTCAGATTCCGGATTCTGACCATTTGGGAAATATGCGTTAAATATATGCATATCCTTTATTTTGGTAAATATAATTCTTTTCTCGTCTAATCTGCTGCTTAAAATATTTTTTTGTACTTCTTCAATAGGTAATCTTGATATCGTAGCAACACCATTATATCCCTTTCCTCCGTAGATGGCCAGATTATACCCCAATTCATCAAATTCATCCTTAGGAAACATACTGTCCTTAACTTTTGTTTCCTGGATGCATAAAACATCAATCTTGGTCCTTTTCAGAAATCTTCTTACCTGCTCAATCCTCGCCCTAATAGAATTTACGTTCCATGTAGCTATACTAAATTCCATGTTCTACTTATTCCTTTCTATATTTCAAATATATGCACAGCGTAGATAAGATTATTAAAAATCCTACACCGTTAGCTGCGATTAATACAATATCTTTTCTTAAAAGTCCATAAATAAGCCATAGGAACAGACCCAGGGTTATCTGAACCATTGTATGTAAACTTAGTCCTTCCGTCTGTTTTGTTTTCATTATCCTTAAAAATTGCGGTACAAATCCGAAGGTCGTTAGAATACCAGCGGAAAAACCTATAGTATTGATCACCCAATTCAGCATTTGTGGAATTCCATATGTTTTAAATACAACTCCTGAAAATTACTCTCATTTACAATATCTATATATTTCATACGTTCGGCGATCTTGTCCGCTTTCTGCCGAACATTAGAACAAAATAGATGTTTCGCACCATTCAGTGCGCTATTGCCCAAGAATATAAACTTCGCATCTAAATTTATCAAGTCAGAACATATCATATCTTCCTTTTTCAAAGATTTTGAAAATCCCCCGGATATATAAACAGTTTTTATATCATTTATATTTAGAGAGAATTTATTCAGAATAATTTCTATACCTGCTGCAAGCGACGCTTTAACAAGCTGGAATTCCCGAATTGAATTTTGTGTTAAAAATATTTTATCACACAGCAAAAACCCCTCCTTTTTGATTCTGTTTATTAATTGCAGAGGCGCATCCGATTCCCAGGCATCAAGCAGTCTGCCTGTTGAATCTATTAGACCGTGCTTATTCAGCAAAGCAATCAAACTCACCAGGCCGCTTCCTGAAACACCTTCAGCTCTTTTATTGCCTATGGTTCTGATGTTGAAAGTCCCGTTAAAATCCGCTGATTCTATAGCTCCTTCTTTTGCCATAATACCGAAATCGATATTTAAACCTTCCAATGCAGGCCCGGACGGCACACTTAAAGCAGCTATTTTTTCACCATACTTCATAACAACTTCACAGTTCGTACCTATATCAACAAAGATAAAATTGCCCGATAGATCAGCACTTAGAAGTCCGCTTATAATATCCGATCCCAAATATGCACTTACAATATATGGAATATAAACGTCAATATTATGCCATTTAACTGTTTTGGATCCCGTAAAAACGGGCTTATACGGATACTCACCGATACATTTTGCACTTTTTTTTAGAAAAAATGCTATCATTGTTGGATTTGCGGCAACAACGATGCCGTCTATGCTATTCAGATTATATTTTTGTTTAAAGGTTTTTACAACATTAAATAGGGCATCATCCAATACATTTTCCAATATTTTGCGTTTGCCGCCGTTTGACTTAGCTATACGCGAAACAACATCCGATCCGAAAACAACTTGGGGATTAAGCAAAAACGCGTTTTCTTTAACCTTTCGATCTGCAATTAAAGATGCAGCTATTGTTGTTGTGCCTATATCCAAAGCTATATAATTTTTAGAATCATCTACACAGCACCTGTTATCACTGCTTGATGCAAACGATACCTTGGATTCAAAAACCTCTATAACAGTATCGTCCAGCGCCGTATGCTGGCATGCAAGCCTGAATCCTTTCCTTAATTCAGATTCATTAAATGCATATGTTTCATTTTTCGTGGGTTTCGGAGCATTTTTCAAATATCTAACAGTACATTTTTTACAGGTGCCCCTTCCGCCGCAGTAAGCGTTGATGAATATGGAATATTCAGCGAGTGCTTCCAAAAGATTTACTTTATCATCACTATTAATCTCTATAATGTTATCGCCTTTTTTTACTAAAAAACTCACGTTATTAAACTATCAGACAGATACTAAAAAATCAAAAATTTGACAGAAAAAGAATTTATAGCTATCATACAGATATAGGCAGTATTATAAAATTAAAGAAAGAGAAAATCTGTACAATTAAGTGAGTACGGGGCTGACACAATGCTGATAATTTTTGAGTAAGGTCAGATTATAATTTTGAATGATGGATTTTTGATTAAAGAAATGAGAAAAAACCAAAGATATACCTTGCACTTATTGTGCTTATTCACAATGTCCCTTTCTTCCTTGATTTGTTCATAAGTACAATAAGTGCAAGGATCGGCAATGCTGATATGTTTTGCGTAACATCAGTAAATAATAGCAGGATATAGCCATATAATACCGAAAGGAAGATTTACAGACTGCCTGAATTCAATGCGTATCGTAAAGTTTCTTTCCATTACAGAAACAGAAGTATATACCTGCTACCGTAGTAGTAAAAAAGATAGAAGATGCTGACCACCGCTAAGGTCAGCATAAATATGATACAAGCAGCACACTCTATAGATTAAATACTATCAAAAAAGGCTTTATACGCTTTATATGTCTCAATCAGATCTGCTTTTGATGATATTTCATATGGTGAATGCATAGAAATTATTGCGGGTCCGCAGTCTATAGTATCAATATTCCAGCTCGCGATATATTTTGCTATTGTACCTCCGCCGCCCTCATCAACCTTGCCCAACTCGCCTATCTGCCATACAATATTGTTATCATTAAAGATCTTTCTAATCTTACCGACAAATTCTGCGCTGGCATCGTTTGCCATATATTTCCCGCCATGACCCGTAAATTTAGTCATAACAACACCGTGATTAATATAGCTTGCATTATCCTTCTCATGGACATCTTTATACATAGGATTCACAGCACCGTTAACATCGGCTGACAGCGCCTCTGAAGCACGCAAAAATTCATTTATGTCATTCATTGTTGCTTTACTATTCCTTGCCTTTAAAATCTCAACGACAACATCCATAAAAAACCTGGATTTTGCGCCTGTATTTCCGTCAGACCCTATTTCTTCCTTATCAATAAACAGTGCAACAATTGTTTTACTATTGTTTTTGACGTCAAAAAATGCCTCTTTTGAACAGTATGCGCATATCCTGTCATCCTGTCCATAAGCCGCAACAAATCCC
>CAZOGA010000021.1:0-2358 GCA_964579095.1 uncultured Desulfurellales bacterium | reverse complement strand
GGTATATTGAGCCACTGATATTTTTTTATACCGCCGTAATAGTGTGTATGAAACAGCGCAATTTCTGTATCTTCAAAGAGCGGATTTTGCTTAATATCAATTCTTGGCGCATCTACGTGGGATGCAATCAGTTTCATTCCATTATCTTTGCCCAATCTGACAACGGCAATATTTTTGCCTCTATTAATTATAAAAAAGTCATTTTTCCTCTTTCTCGTGTCGAATTCATTTTGAATAAATTCAACGGTTTCTCTCTCGGTTTTGCAGCTATTTAAAAATTCTTTGTATTTTTCTGCAAAAATAAACGCCTGTTTTTTATAAGTATCACCCTGCTCCCACGCATTAACAAATTTTTTGCCTAATTTACTTTTGATTTTCTCTAATTTCGTCATATTTAACCCCCTTATTTATCTCAAGATATAGTTCATTAACCAATTTCACCACGTTTTCAATAATACTATCTTTATCAACAAGCTGTCTGCTGCTGCTTTGCCTTAAGGATAACTCAACTTGATGATTCATAAAGTTCCTCTTTCCCACTATAATTCTAATGGGAATTCCTATTAAATCCGAATCATTAAGTTTAACGCCTACACGTTCGCTTCTGTCATCGTATAGAACGTCCATACCGCGTTTGAGCATTACATTATACAGATTATCACAGTATTTTTTGATATCTTCATTGCGTGTATCCAAAGATATCAGTTCAACTTCAAACGGGGCTATGGAAATAGGCCAGACGATGCCGTTTTTATCATTATTTTGTTCTACGGCAGCCTGAGCTGTCCTGCCTATGCCTATGCCGTAGCATCCCATTAAAAATGGCTTGGGCTTACCGTCCCTATTCAAAAATGCTGCATGCATACTCTCAGAATATTTTGAGCCTAATTTAAAAATATGTCCCACCTCAATGCCCCTTGTCTTTTTCAAAATACCTTTTTTGCATTCGGGGCAGATCTCATTTTCTTTGACACTTCTTATATCTGCTATCAAATCGGGTTCAAAATCTCTATGCAGTTTAGCTCCCATATAATGGTATCCCTCCTCATTTGCTCCAACAATTAGATGATTTCTATTCTTTAATCTTTCGTCACATATAATTTTTATATTCTTATTTGGGAAATGAACGGGTCCTATATACCCCTTATAGAGTCCGCTTGCTTTAATCTCATTATCATTAAGTTTTAAAAGTTCAACGCTGCCCGATGCTCTTGCAGCTTTTGTTTCATTCAATTCATCATCGCCCTCAACCAAAAAGCAAAAAAACAGGCCTTCTTCATTTTTATAAAGCAGCGCCTTAGCGGAAAATTTATCATCTGAGTTTAAATATTCGCAGACATCCTTAATTGTCTGTTTGCCTGGCGTTGCAACCTTTTTTAGATCCATTTCATTATCCGAATCATCTTGTGTGATACTTTCTGCTTTTTCCATATTTGCACTATACCTGCAATTATCACATGTCACTATCTCATCCTCGCCCGTAGAACTCAGAATCATGAATTCTTCAGAAGCCCTGCCCCCGATAGATCCGGAATCAGCTTGCACAGATCGGGCTTTTAAACCGCAGCGCAAAAAGATGTTATAGTACGCCTCTCTCATCTTGTCATAGCTTATATCCAGTCCGCTTTGATCCGCATCAAAGCTGTAAGCATCTTTCATAATAAATTCCCTTGCACGCATTAAACCGAATCTTGGACGGATCTCATCCCTGAATTTTGTCTGTATTTGATAAAGATTAATCGGCAGATCCCTATAACTTTTCACAAAATGCCTGACAATATCGGTTACAACCTCTTCATGAGTCGGTCCGAAAACAAAATCACGCCCGGCTCTGTCCTTAATACGCAGCAGCTCCTTTCCATAATCATTCCACCTTTTAGATTCCGCCCACAACTCTGCAGGCTGAATATTTGCCATAAGAATTTCCTGTGCACCCGCCCTGTTCATCTCCTCTCTTACAATATCAGAAACCTTTTTTATCACCCTTACACCCAAAGGCAGATAGTTGTATATACCGCTTGCCAATTTGGATATAAATCCTCCCCGTAAAAGCAGGTCATGACTGACAATACCGGCTTCTTTCTGCTCTTCCTTTAAGGTATATATAAAACTTTCAGAATAACGCATAGGCACCTCAATATTTTTATTTCAGTCAATTATAAGAAATAAGGCAGATTTTTCAAACTTAACTTCAATTTGCATTTTCTCCATTATATAATTAATTTTACGCACTTTTTAATTTCTGCAGCTCCACAATAGAAAATTATAAATTATAAATGTTAAATTTTAGATTTTGAATTCTGGATTAAAGAAAAGCACAAGATTTATCCAAGTAAAATTATGTTATGAGAAAATAAA
>CAZOGA010000020.1:0-14372 GCA_964579095.1 uncultured Desulfurellales bacterium | reverse complement strand
GAAGAAAGGGACATTGTGAATAAGCATAATAAGCGCTTTAAGATTATCTTTGTCTCTCTTACTTCCTTAATTTAAAATTTATCATTTATAATCCAAAATCCTAAAGACTTGCATATCCAATTAAATTTATATTGTGAACAAATAAAGAAATTAAATATCCCTATTTCTAATTGTTTTTTAAAATACAGATATAACTTCTGTAACAGTTTATAAGATAGTTTATGTTCTTATTCTTTTTTTTTATCGGGAGTATATATTATAGTCAGCGTTCTTAAACCTGCAACAGCCGTCATAATAATAGAATAACCTATGGCCATTTTGAAATCTAATTTATGATAAAATGTAGCTATCATAACCTCTCTTAAAATAAAAACCATAGCAGCATCGGCGATAAACGACAGCTTTATTCTATCAAAGTCAAAATATGACATAGCTCCTCTGAAAAATTCTATTAAAACAAATAAGTTGAGAACAGATTCAACGGCTGTGGACAAATTTTTAGTGGACGGCGGGAGAGAAAACAGTATATTTTTAAGGTCTAAAACAAGCTTTATTAGATAGAATCCTATTACTATCAAAATTAAAATTGCCAATATGTATAAGATAAAATCCATAGCTTTTTTGATAAATTTTATCTTCATAACGATTATAAGCATATATAAAAAATATCTCTTGTCAAGCAGCTTAAAAATGTTGATGACCTTGCATATATTAAGCTATTAAGGCTGATTTTGCCGATGTCTAACGGCTGATTCATAATAAAGTGCAGTGATTTATATAAATAATCAAATTTTTTCTTGACAAACGATATTTTATTTAATAAAAAGTGGTATAAGGTGGGTGAAAGTGGATGTTTAGGGGTAGATTTGAGTATGCGTTAGATGATAAGGGTAGAATAAAAATACCCTCCAAATTTAAGGATATTCTTTACAAAAAAAGTCTAAAAACCCTTGTGCTTACCATTTTTGATGATTGTATATATGCGTATCCGCAGGATGTGTGGGAGGAATTGGAGAAAAAAGCTGTCAATTTACCTTTGACAAATAAATCTGCAAGAAGGTTTAAAAGAATGTTTTTTGCAAGTGCTCAGGATGTGAATATTGATTCTCAAGGCAGAATATTAATACCGCCTGTTTTAAGAAATGATTCTGCAATTGCAAAAGATGTCGTTATTTTGGGAAATTTGGATCACATAGAACTATGGTCTAAGGATAGTTGGGAAAATGAGTCAAAAGCCCTTAAAGAATCTGAAGAGGATTTAAGCGATGCAATTGAACAGTTAGGCATATTTTAATGCTGCATAAAAGTGTTCTTTTAAAAAAATCAATAGAAATTCTTCATCCTGAGAGCGGGAAGACCTATTTGGATTTAACATTGGGAGGGGGCGGCCATTCCGCGGAGATTTTGAAGAGATCTGATCCGGATGGCGTAGTTATAGCTTTTGATAAGGATGAGGACGCTATAGCAAGAGCAAATAACAGCTTAAAAAAGGACTTCCCGAATAGATTTTTCGCTGTTAAATCTGATTATGGCCAATGCGCTGATATTCTGAGGGATATGAAAATAGACGGTGTGGATGGTGTAATAATGGACTTAGGTGTCTCTTCTTTTCAAATAGAAGATGAAAAAAGGGGTTTCTCATTTTTAAAGGATGGTCCGCTTGATATGAGAATGGATAAAGATAGTCCGCTAAGTGCATATGAAGTGGTAAATAGATGGAAAGAGAAGGAACTTTATATGATTATAAAATCTTATTCGGAGGAGCGGTTTGCGAGAAGAATCGCAAAATCTATAATAACGCACAGATCAAAAAAGCCTATTGAAACCACAAAAGAATTGGCAGATATCATAACAGATGCTGTGCCGAGCCATTTCTATAAGAAGATACATCCCGCAACAAAAACCTTTCAAGCTATAAGAATAGCTGTAAATAATGAACTTGAGAATTTGGGAAAAGGATTAAAAGGTGCCGTTGAACTTTTAAAGAAAGACGGAAAAATCTGTGTTATCTCATTTCATTCCTTAGAGGATCGGATAGTAAAGCATACATTTAGATTTTACAAAGATAAAGGTTTGCTAATGCTTTTAAATAAGAAGCCTTTATATGCCGATGAGGATGAGATAGATAGGAACATCAGGGCAAGAAGCGCAAAAATGAGATGCGCCGTAAAATTAAATTAGGAGTGCTGTTATGATGGATTATGCTTATGTCTTTGACAAATCTAATGTTCAGGAAAATGCCAAGTCTAAAACTCATTTAACGATACCCGTTTTTCCTCTATCCATAATTATCATCTTTGCCGTATTGCTTTATGCGGCGCTTTATCAAACTATTTTGATATCCAACGTTAATCATGACATTAACATCAAAAAGCAGCAATTGTATAATATGAACTTAACCATAAATAATTTAATGAAAAAGAAAGATATGTCTCTAAATGCGGAAACGATTATATCGGCATCAAGAAGATATGGTATGAATACGGCAACTTCTAACAAGATAAAAATAGTGAATTGAACAAAACCCGCTATAAATTTATTCTATTTTTAATATTTCTGTTTTTCATAATCATAATCTCCAAAGCGTTTTATGTGCAGATTATAAAGCATAGATATTATATGCAGAAATATAATACATTATCCAAACGTTTAGTATATAGAACAGATAAAAGGGGAGCTATATCAGATGCTATGGGAAGAACTGCAGCTGTTGACTATCCGGCTTATGATATTTTTATAGATCCAAAAGTATATTTTGATGATTTGGCACAGAATAAAAGCAGCGAAAGGTTTTTGAAACTTTTAGAAAAAAAATACGGCATAAATAGCTTAAACGATGCCATATTAAGAAGGAGAAGCCGCAGATACTTCGTTATCAAACATAATTTATCCGGTGATGACGTAAAATTTCTCAAAAAAAATCATCCCCCGATGCCTTTCGGGTTTACAAAGAGATATAAAAGATATTACCCTGATGGTGCTGTCAGCTCTCACATCATAGGTTTTTGTGATAAATACGGGGTTGGAATCGAGGGACTGGAACTGAAATATAACGGCTATCTTAAAGGAGTGCGTAAAAAGGAGAGGGTAGGATTCGACAGTTTTAAAACACTTAAAATACCCGCATCTGATCCATCTTATAATCTCAGTACAACATTAAATGAGGATGTCCAGGCTTTTCTCCATAGTAGTCTTGAAGATACCGTTAAAAAATATAAAGCTGCATCCGGAACAGCCATAGTGATGAATCCGAATAATGGGTCGGTTGTTGCTATGGATTCAACACCGTATTATGATAATAATAAATATTATATCTATAAATATAAATATATAAAAAACAGAGCTTTATCCGATATATTTGAACCCGGCAGCATTTTTAAGCTTGTTACGATGTCCGCTGCTTTGGATTCCAATAAATTTAGCGGCAGTGAACTGATTAATTGCGAGAACGGAAGATGGAGATTGAAAAATAGGGTGATACACGATGCCCATAAATATAAAATCTTGAGTTTTGATAATGTATTTGTAAAATCAAGCAATATAGGCAGTGCAAAGATAGCACTGCAGCTCGGCAAGAAAATATTTTACGAATACTTAATTAAATTTGGATTCGGAGAGAAAACAGGAATAGACGAACCTTCAGAATCAAAAGGTATTGTTAAAGATCTATTCGGTATAGGTGATGTAGATTTGGCGAATATGGCTTTCGGGCAGGGAATAGGAGTTACGGCAATTCAGATTGTCAGAGCATACGGCGTTATTGCAAACGGCGGATATAGTGTAGAGCCTTATATTGTAAATAACATAAAATCCAACGATAAAATAATCTATTCTCATACGTTAAAATCTGTTAGAATATTAAGCCCAAAAACCGTTGATATGGTGAGAAATATACTTATCAATGTTGTGAAAAAGGGTACAGGGAAGAGAGCTTATGTTAATGGATATACTGTAGCGGGAAAAACCGGCACAGCTCAAATTCCGTATAAAGGGAAATACAGAAAAAATAAATATGTTGCTTCATTTGTCGGCTTTGCCCCTGCGCAGAAGCCGAGATTTGTTGTGGGAGTGTTTATCTTTGATCCGAAAAATAAGATATACGGCGGAGAGGTGGCGGCGCCTTTATTTGCCAGGATTACAGCATTTTTGATGCATTATTATGCAATTATACCGGCGGGGAAAGTGAATGAAAATATGTGATATAAAAAGTATCTGCGACTGTAAATTAGGTAAAGCATGCGAAGAGAAAGAGATAAAAAATCTAAATTATAACTCTAAGGATATTGAATATGGAAGTCTGTTTTTTGCTATAAAGGGAGAAAAACATAATGGAAACATTTACGCCGAGGATGCAATTAATAAAGGTGCACTGTGTGTCGTAAGCGAAAATCCAAGCGTGGACAAATATATAAAGGTCAAAGATGTCAGGGAGTGTATGGGCATCATATCCGATAAATTTTTTGACGAGCCGTCGAAAAAATTGAATGTTGTGGGCATAACGGGTACAAACGGCAAAACGACAACAACATATATATTAAACTCCATATTCTCAGAAAGCGATATTATAGGAACCACCGGATATACCATCAAAGGCAAAAATCACAAATTATACAATACGACGCCGGAATCTTTGGACCTGCAGAGAATATTTTCAAAAATGGTAAATATAAACGATAAATTTTGTTTTATGGAAGTATCTGCACATGCGGTGACATTAAAAAGAATAAGCGGCACGGAATTTAAGCTGAAAATTTTCACAAATATTTCCCAGGACCATTTGGATTATTACTCAACTATGGAAAATTATGCAAAATCGAAACTTGATTTTTTTAACGAATCCGATGACAGAGTTACAAATATAGATGATGTATGGGGCAGACAATTGGTAAAAACCGGAAAAACCATAACTTATGGTTTCACTAATAATGCAGATATATACCCTCAAGGTTACACAATCAGTATGGATGGTATTTCAATGCACTTAAATGCACTAAGCAGGCAATACCATATAGTGTCACATTTAATAGGAAAATATAACATTTATAATATAATGGCAGCTGTCGGTGCAGCGATTTATTTTAATAAGACGCCAAAAGAGATAGAGTATGCCATAGAGCATTTTAAGAATCCTCCCGGCAGGTTGGAGATTTTTAAAAAAGATGGGGCAATAGCTGTTGTTGATTATGCTCACACGGATGATGCAATGCAGAATGTGCTCTCCGCATTGAAAGAAATTGTGAAAAATAGATTAATTGTTGTATTTGGTGCCGGCGGAGATAGGGATAGAACCAAAAGGCCTAAAATGGGGCAGGCAGCGGATAGGTTGTGTGATGTGGTGTATATTACCAGCGATAATCCGAGAAGCGAAAAGCCGCAGAATATTATTAACGATATACTGTCCGGAATAGATAGAAAATCTAATATTTTTGTAGAAATTGATAGAAAAAAAGCTATTATAAGCGCTCTTGGATCAGCTGCAGCAGGAGATATTGTTGCGATATTGGGCAAGGGTCATGAGGATTATCAGATATTGAGCGGTGAGATAATTCATTTTGATGATAGAGAGGTTGTGAAGGAATATTGGGATTTGACATAAACTTAAGTGAACTGAAAAAAATATTAAAACCGAAAAAAATAGCGAATGTATCGGATGATATATTTTCAGGTGTAAGCATAAATTCCAAGGAAGTTAAGAAAAAAAATATCTTTGTCGCATTGAGAGGGGCAAACAAAGATGGACATGAATTTATAAGTGAGGCTATGCAAAACAGCGCTGCTTTGAATATTGTTGATAGAGATATCAACCATTATCCTTATTTAATGGTTAATGATACCAATACTGCATTAAAAAAACTTGCCGAATGGCATAGAGAAAAATCTAATGCTGATATTTTTGCTGTTGTTGGGTCTGCTGGAAAGACCACAACGAAAGAGATTCTGTCATCAATTCTATCCACAAAAACAACGGTTCATAAAACCTACATTAATGAGAACAATTGGATAGGTGTTTCAAAAACGCTTCTGAACTTAAAACCTCATCATAGGGTATGCATAGTTGAATGCGGCACAAATCACGCGGGCGAAATTAAAGATATATCCAATGTATTAAAACCTGATGGGGTGATATTTACAAACATAGGCATAACGCATATAGGGAATTTTGAATCCGCTGATAGGCTAATTGAAGAAAAGTTGTCAATATTAAACAGTACAAAGGGTAAATTAATCGCATATAATTTGGACGATAAAAATTTACAGAAAATTAAAAACGGAAATTTTGTTAGTTTTTCTTTATGCAATCCGGAAGCTGATGTTTATATAAAATCATACGAGAAAAAGAAAGATATGCTGTATTTTGATATTGCAGTTTTCTCAGAACGCATAAAAATTAATATAAAAGATAAACTCGTTAATCCTTACAATATTTTGGCTGCCGCAGCTTTTTCCAAATCATATATTCCAAATATTTCGCAATCTGATATTGAGACCGGCATAAATAGTGCCCAATTGCAGCCCTATAGAATGCAGAAAGAGCATATAGACAAAGTAAACTTTATTTTAGACTGCTACAATTCAAATCCTGATTCATTGAAATATGCTGCGGAAGTTGCAGCAGGCATGAGCGGGAGAAAATTATATATTATAGGCGATATGCTTGAGTTGGGCAGTATGTCAAAGCAGCTGCATAAGGAATCCGGTAAATTTTTATTAAATTTTGATATAGATATTATCGGATATGGGAACGATGCACGCTATATCGTTGATATTTTTAAGAACAGGTCAAAGCACTACGCGGAATTTTTTGATTCCTTCGATAGGATGATGAGCGAAATTTCTAATATATATCACAAATATTCTGTTGTTTTAATAAAAGGTTCAAGGTCATTGAAGATGGAAAATATATTTTATGCTTTAGGAGGCGGCAGATAGATGCTCTATTACATATTTTACCAAAAATTACTTTTTCTAATGCATGCCTTCAATATTTTTCATTACATAACGTTCCGTGCAATCATGGCAAGTTTAACCGCTTTATTTTTCTCATTATGGTTCGGCAGCAAATTCATACCCATATTAAAAAATATACATGCCGATCAGACCTTTAAGGGATATGAGCCGGAAGAGCATAAGCAGAAGGCGGGCACTCCGACCATAGGCGGTTTAATCATATGGAGCGGATTCTTTATATCCGTTTTATTATGGACACGCTTAAATGTGCCGTTTGTCTGGATTAGTTTATTTGCAGTGCTGTCCTTTGCTTTAATAGGATTTTTAGACGATTACTTGAAAATTAAAAGAGGCGGCGGAGACGGCATAAATGCTAAAACAAAGATGTTTTTTCAAATATTATTTGGAGCAGTCACGGCAGCCTCAATATTTTTTATAGAATCCAAGACAGGCAGCTGCTCAGGGTGTATCTATATTCCGTTTATAAAAAACGGGTATCTAAATTTGGGGTATTTTTATATGCTGTTCGCACTGTTTGTTATAGTTGGAGCATCAAATGCGGTAAATTTAACAGACGGGCTTGACGGTTTGGCAACAGGCCCGTCACTGTCTACATCAGCGCCCTTGATAATCTTTGCATATCTTTCAGGTAATGTTATATTTGCACACTATCTGCATTTGCCCTATATCGCAGGAAGCGGCGAGATAAGTGTTGTGCTGGCAGCGTTGGTAGGTTCACTATTGGGATTTTTGTGGTTTAATTGCTATCCTGCCCAAGTTTTTATGGGTGATACGGGCTCACTGGCGCTGGGTGCGTTATTGGGCAGCACAGCTGTTATGATAAAGGAGGAGATTGTTCTTGCGATAGCCGGCGGTATCTTTGTTCTGGAAACTATTTCTGTAATAATACAGGTTGTGGGCTTTAAAACAACGCATGAGCGCGTGTTTAAGATGGCGCCTATCCATCATCATTTTGAACTAAAGGGGTGGCCGGAATCAAAGGTTATTGTGCGTTTTTGGATAATTTCTTTAATATTGGCGCTGTTGTCTTTGACAGCTCTAAAGTTGAGGTAAGAAGTGGAAGAGATTGCAATTTTAGGTTTTGGTAAAAGCGGCTCTGCAGCATATCAATTATTAAAAAACATGGGTAAAAATCCATATGTGTTTGATGATAGCGAGCTTAATATAGATGATAGTATGTTTTTCAGCTCGAATAATGCGGAACATTTTTACGATTTTCAATTTGAGACGGTTATTGTAAGCCCAGGCATAAAAAAACATCATCCGTTTATACAGCATTCATTAAACAACAGATCCTATGTCATAAGTGAACTTGAACTGGGTTATAAATATTCCAAGTGTCCTATTATCGCAGTAACAGGCACAAATGGCAAGACCACAACTGTTTCTCTTATTAATAAAATAATGAGTTCTGCCGGTAAAAAAACCCTTGCATGCGGTAATTATGGTTTACCGTTAAGTGAAGCAGCGCTTAAAAGTGATAATTTGGATTATTTAATTGTTGAAGCCAGCAGTTTTCAATTGGAATTTATCGATAAATTCAAGCCGTACATTGCTGCGATTTTAAATATAGGTTCCGATCATATAAAATGGCATTTGACAAAAGATGATTATAGGCAGGCTAAACTTAACATATTTAAAAATCAGAATGAAAATGACTTTTTTATAAAAAATGAAGCGGATAGTTATATTTATGACGGCAAAGCTAAATTGATGAGCGTTTCGAGGAACAATAAAAATGCAGACTGCTTTGTGGATAAAAATAAAGTGGTTGTAAATATAAAAAATAGTTTTATTATAGATGATGCGAAATTAATGGGGATGCACAACATGGAGAATATAGCTTTTAGCGCCATTACAGGCGCGATATGCGGTATAAATAATAAAATTATAACGGAGGTGTCTAAAACTATGGATACATTAGAGAATAGGATAGAGTTTATAGGTGAATTAGACGGCGTAAAGTTCTACAATGACTCAAAAAGCACTAATATTGATTCTGTCGTAAGTGCTATTAATGCTTTTGATGATGATATAGTGTTGATTATCGGGGGCAAACACAAAGGCGAGTCATTCAGCAAAATTGTTGATCTATTGCAGAAAAAGACACGGGGTGTGATTGTTTATGGTGAGGATAGAGGAATATTTCTTGATGATTTGAAAAAGATGCTTCCAATACCGTTGCCTGCTTTTGATATTGGCGGAGCTGTAAGAGGTGCTTTTGAGATAGCAAAACAAGGCGATGTTGTTTTGTTCAGTCCCGGCGGCTCAAGCTTTGATTCATTTAAGAACTACAAAGAGAGGGGAAACGCATTTAAGAAAGAGTTTTTGAAGTATAAAAATTATTATGAAAACACGCCGTCAAAATGAAGCAGCCTTAGTAATATTTTCATATTTTTCTTTACTTATTATAGGCCTGTTGGAGGTGCTGACATCGTCTCGGTATTTTGCATATGAACATTTTAATGATGGTAGTTTTATTTTTAGGCATGATTTAGCATATGTCATTTTATCTTTGTCCATTAGTTTGTTATTTTATTACATAAATTACAATTTTCTCAAAAAAATTTCCAAAGAATTAATAGTTATATCAATTATATTATTGCTAATGCTTTTTTTAGGATTCGGTGTTTACATAAGAGGTGCAACAAGATGGCTGAGGTTTGGGTTTCAATTTGAACCGTCGGAGTTTACAAAATTGGCGCTTTTAATCTATATGGCTGATTTTATATCACGCAAAACGGACTATATTAAAGATTATGTAAGGGGTTTTCTGCCGCCTGCAGTTATTACAGGTATAATATTTCTACTTATTGTTAGTGAGCCGGATGTTGGAACAGCTTTTCTTATTCTTGCCGCTGCATTTACTATGCTGTATATTGCAGACTACAAACCTGCCCATATTTTAACGCTGATATTTCCTTCAGTTTTAGTGCTGGGGCTTGTTATATATTCTCATCCGGAAAAACTAAGCAGGATAGCTCACTTTTTATCTGATCGAGGAGCATCTTATCAAGTACAGCACGGCATGATAGCGCTCGGTTCCGGCGGGTTGTTTGGAAAAGGTTTGGGAAGCGGTTTGTGTAAGATGCTGTTTCTTCCTGATTCTTATAATGATTTTATATTGGCAGGTATTGGAGAGGATTTAGGTTTTGCAGGACTTTTCGTGACCGTTGCGTTACTGTTTATGCTGGTATATTTGATATTTTCCTTATCGCTGCAGTGCAGTGATAAGTTCGGCAGAATGTTGCTTATGGGAATAGGAACGCTATTATCTTTTCAGATGCTGATAAATATGGGCAGTGTATTTAACTTAATACCGCCGAAGGGCATATCTATGCCTTTCTTGAGTTATGGGGGCACAAGTTTAATTGTTGAGGGTGCTATGATAGGTATAGTGCTAAATATTGCAAGGAGTATTCGAGATTAAGTATGGAAAAAGTCAGCTATATTTTTAAGGGATCTGTAGCAAATATTTATATAATCCGTCATCCGGAAGTGATAAATTATAAAGATAGAGTGTTTAACGGCAGTATAGATGTCGATCTGTCAGGGAGAGGGTATAGACAAGCAAAAGTATTGACGGAGTTTTTTAAATTTAAAAATGTAAAACATGTATTTTCATCGCCTTTGAGACGGTGCGCTGTTGTTGCTGAATATTTAAAGGAAACATCGGAAAATGTTGAAGTAATTTATGATGACAGGCTAAAGGAGCGTAATTTCGGCGTGTTCGAGTCTAAGAACTGGGGTCAAATAGAGCGTGATTTCCCGAAAGAGGCTGAATCATTTTTGAATAATCCCTTTAACTATAAAGTTTATGGCGGCGAAAGCTTTAAAGATGTGTATTTGCGGGCTGTTCAATTTTTGCAGGATGCTCTAAAAGATGTTGGAAATGATATGTTGATAGTTGCACATGGCGGTGTAAATAGGGCGCTTATAGCCTATTGTCTGCAGATGAACTATAGCGCCATTTTAAAAATTTCACAGAATTATGCCTGCATAAATCATTTTCAAACCGATGGAGATTTTATTTTAGCCAAACTTATAAATGGGCAGGCTGCTTAAATGATCGGCGTATTTGATTCGGGTGTGGGGGGATTGAGCGTTGTTAAACATCTTATGAACAGGTTTAATACGGATATCATATATTTGGGGGATACTGCCCGCGTTCCCTACGGTACAAAATCAAAAGATACTATTGTGAAATATTCTATCCAGAATACTGAATTTCTTATTGATAAAGATGTTGATGCTGTTGTTGTTGCATGCAATACCGCATCCAGTTTTGCCATAGATGAATTGAAAGAAAAATATGATATTCCTATTTTTGGAGTTGTTGAACCTGCTGCCAAACAAGCTGCCGAGTTTGATAATATTTGTGTAATAGGCACAGAATCAACCATATCGAGCAATGCCTATTTAAGAAATATAAGAAAATATAATAGTAACTGTAGAATAGAACAAAGGGCATGTCCTCTATTTGTGCCGCTTGTTGAGTCGGGATGGATAGACAATGAAATAACATACATGACGGCAGAAAGATATTTATCTGATCTCAATTGTGATGTGCTGATACTGGGCTGCACGCATTATCCGCTTTTGAAAGACGTCATACATAAAATAACGCCGAAAACAAGGCTTATAGATTCTGGCGAGGCTCTATCTGAAAGTCTTGGTAAATATGATGGTAGTTTCCAAGGCAGCGGCAGGTTGGAATGTTATACAACAGATTCAAAAGAAAAATTTGCGGAACTTGGAAAGATGTTTCTTGGTAAAAAATTTAACGGGGTCAAGCTTGTGGATTTGAGTTAATTATTTAAATTAAGAGGTATATATGGCGTTTTTAACCGTTATAGATTACGACAGCGGCAATACAAGGAGCGTGGAAAAGGCGGTAGAATATATAGGCGGGAGAGCTGTAATAACGCATGATAAAAATGTTATCCGATCATCAGACGGTGTTATTTTGCCTGGTGTCGGCGCTTTTGGTGATTGTATGAACAAGTTAAAAAAATATGATCTTGTTGATATTGTTTATCGTGTGGTTGAGGATAAAAAGCCTTTTCTCGGGATCTGCGTGGGGTTGCAGCTTTTATTTGAAAAAAGTTTTGAATTTGGCGAGCATAATGGTTTGGGTTTAATAAAAGGATTAGTAAAGAAATTCCCGTCAAAGGAAGGCTATAAAGTTCCGCATATGGGTTGGAATACTGTGGAGTTTACAAAGAAAAATAGATTATTTAATAATGTGAAAAATGGAAGTTATTTTTATTTTGTGCACTCCTTTTATGGAAAATCAGAGGATAAAGCTGAAATAGCACAAACTAATTATATTTTGGATTTCACAAGCGCGGTTAATATAGACAATTTATTCGGGGTTCAATTTCATCCTGAAAAAAGTCAAACTACAGGTCTGCAGATTTTAAAGAATTTTTGCGATATATGCGAGGATAAATTATGATTATTATACCGGCAATAGATTTGATGGGTGGTAAGGTTGTCAGGTTGGAAAAGGGTATAAAAAAGAATTATAAAGTTTATAGCAATGACCCTGTAGAGACAGCTGAAAAATTTTACAGTTTAGGTGCAGAACGCATTCATATTGTTGATTTAGATGCTGCATTTGACCCGAAACACTCAAACTTTGAAATTATAAGAAAGATAATTGATGCTGTGCCTGCTAAGGTTGAAGTCGGTGGAGGAATAAGAGATATTGAAGATGTTGAAAAATATCTTTCCGCAGGCGCTTATCGAATTATTATAGGCACAATGGCGGTAAAAGAACCTGAAAAATTTGGCAATATAATAGATAGGTTTGGTGATAAAATCATTGCCGGTGTGGATATTCTAAATGGATTTGTTCATATAGCGGGATGGGTTGAAGATACAAAAATAGAATACCTGAACTTTCTTGGTAAAATGAAGGATATGGGTATCAGAGAAGTTATCATTACGGATATAAAAAGAGATGGCATGCTTTCCGGCGTCGATGTTGATTTTTACAGGGATGTTGTTTACAGAACAGATTTAAAGGTAATAGTTTCCGGCGGCATAAGGGACAAAAGCGATATAGAAAAACTGCAGAAAATGGAATGCTGTGGTGTGTATGGTGTTATCATTGGAAAGGCTATCTATGAGAAACGTATAGATTTAAAAAATGTGTTGGAGGCGCAATAATGATAAAAATTACTACAATGGTTGAAAATACAGTTCCATCAAGAGCAAGACTGAGGGCAGAGCATGGTTTGAGTGTGCTAATTGAGACGGATTCTGATAAAATACTTTTTGATACAGGCCAGACAGATGCCATAATTCACAATGCTGAAGTGCTGAATGTTGATTTAAGCACTGTAAAAGATGTTGTTTTAAGTCATGGGCACTATGATCATGCAGGAGGGTTAAAATATCTGCTCGATACAGCAAACTTAAATGTTTATGCTCATCCTGAGATTTTTAGAAAGCGGTATTCCAAAGCCTACGGCAAGAACAGCTTAAGATACATAGGGATAGAGAGCAGGGAGTTTTACGAACAAAAAGGAGCAAATTTTATCTTAGACGATAAACCTGTTAAGATAGCTGAAAATATTTACACAACAGGATTTGAACCAATGGTAACAGATTTCGAAAGCGTAGATAAAAATTTCGTTTATGAAACGGAAAACGGATACAAGAAAGATGATGTACCTGATGATATGAGTCTTGTCGTTGATACGCATGAAGGTATTTTTATTATATTCGGATGTGCACACAGGGGAATTATTAACATAATAAAACACGTTGAGAACATATTTGGCAAGAATGTGTTTGGGTTTATAGGCGGAACTCATTTGGGTCCGGCAAGTGATGTTCAAAGAGAAAAAACCATTTTAGAATTGAAAAAGAATAAAAATCTAAAGATCATAGGACCCTCACACTGCACAGGCCTGTTAATGAGTGCCAAACTTTATTGCGAGTTTGAGGATAAAGTGATTTTTAACAATGTCGGCACAATAATAAAAATCTGAGTTTATGTTCAGTATATTTCTGACTATATTGCCCATTTTTTTGGTGATAGGTGTTGGATTTATTCTTAAGAAATTTTCTTTTGTTACAGACAACGCCGTTAATGAGAACAACAAGCTTGTATTTAATATTTTTCTGCCGGCTCTTTTAATAAATAAAATTTCTGCATCCGATATTTCCAGAATTTTTGATCTGAAAATATTATTTATTATGTACGCCAGTGTATTTATCGTATTTATCGCTTCCTATTTGACTGCACTATTTTTAAAGGTGGACAAGAAAGATATCGGCACATTTGCTATGAATAGCTTTAGGGGAAATTTTGCGTATATGGGTCTTCCGGTAGCATATTATGTATTTTCAGATGCCGGAATTGCATTAGGAAGTGTGCTGCTGGCATTTAT
>CAZOGA010000019.1:7616-14474 GCA_964579095.1 uncultured Desulfurellales bacterium | reverse complement strand
GATCACCGCAGAGAGTGTTGCAAGAACATTTAAACCTATTTATACACTCCTTGCCCGCACATACTATGCAGATGAATTCGTTGCATATTTTATAGTTAAGCCTTTTTGGTGGGTATCAACGCACCTATTGTGGAAAATTGTCGATGTTAAAATTATAGACGGCGGCGTTGACTTAGTGGGCTGGATAACAGGAAGGTTTGGATTGTGCTTAAGAATTTTGCAAACCGGTTTCATAAACCACTATGCTTACTGGGTGAGTCTGGGTGTAATAGTACTCAGCAGCTGGTATCTTGTGAAACTTATTTAATTGATGGAGGAGTTTAGGATATGAACCAGCTTCATTTTCCAATTTTATCGTTAATCACATTTATACCGCTTATCGGTGCATTTTTTGTATCCCTGATAAACGAAAAAAATGAACAGACGATAAGGGTAGTGACATTTATTGTTTTGCTTATAGATTTTGTGGTATCGTTGCCTCTATTTTTTGCCTTCGATTCTTCCACATTTCATATGCAGTTTGTAGAAAAGATTCCCTGGATTCAATCTCTCGGAATACAATTTTATTTTGGATTAGACGGCATAAGTCTATTTTTAGTTCTTTTAACAACATTTTTGACACCTCTTGCACAACTGTCTACCTGGAGTGCAATTAAAGATAAGGTTAAATTGTTTAATATCGTTATTCTGCTTCTGCAGACCGGTATGCTGGGTGTATTTTTGTCGCTTGATATGTTTTTGTTCTATGTTTTTTGGGAATTTCAGCTCATACCGATGTATCTGATGATAGGTATTTGGGGTGGTCCCAATAGAGTTTTTGCGACTATGAAATTTTTCTTATACACATTTGCAGGCAGCGTATTTATGATGGTTGCAATTATGGCTTTATATTTCCTGCACCACAGTGTTACAGGCCAGTATACATCCAACATGGTTCAGCTCATGGCAACGCCGCTGCCGGCGCATATGCAGTTTTGGCTGTTTCTCGCCTTTTTCATTGCATTTGCGATCAAGGTTCCTATATGGCCGTTCCACACCTGGCTGCCCTGGGCGCATGTTGAAGCTCCGACAGCAGGTTCCGTTCTGCTTGCCGGAATATTGCTAAAAATGGGCACATACGGTTTTTTAAGGTTTAACCTTCCTATGTTTCCCACCATGTCTCACACGTTTGCTACACTTGTTCTGATTTTGGCTTTAATAAGTATTTTTTATGGTGCATTTGTGGCTATGGTGCAACCGGATATTAAAAAACTTGTTGCTTACTCCTCTGTGTCGCATCTTGGCTATTCAATGCTTGGTATGTTTGCTCTGACGCAGATTGGATTGGAAGGTTCAATACTGCAGATGGTGAACCACGGTATTTCTACAGGCGCCCTGTTCCTGATAGTCGGCGTTGTGTATGAGAGAAGACATACAAGGTTAATTTCGGAATACGGCGGTTTGGCATCTTTAGTGCCTGCCTATGCAACTTTTTTTATGATATTTACACTTTCATCCATAGCTGTTCCGGGCACAAACGGATTTATAGGTGAATTTATGATACTTTGGGGCACATTCCAGGCTCATAAGTTATATGCAATGATTGTTGCGTTCGGTGGTATCTTCTCTGCCGTTTATATGCTTACGATGTATAAAAGGGTTATATTCTTAAAGGTTACGAATCCCAAAAATATAGATCTGAAAGATATGAACAAGAGAGAATGGGCTTATCTTCTGCCGTTGATTCTGTTCGTGTTCTGGATAGGTGTCTATCCCAATACATTTTTATCAAGAATGAGTGTTTCTGTTCATCATCTTGTAGAGCAGGTGAACAGGCCTGCAAACGTCAGTGTGAACATTGACAACCAGGTAAGTGCGGTTAATTTGTCTAAAACTATTGTGGTTAAAAAAGGTTAAGGGGAGTTAGAAAATGCTTTATAGTTTGAGTGATTTTACAGCTGTTATACCTGAGCTGATACTATCGGCTTTTGCCATTATTGTGTTGTTTGTAGATCTATGGCTCCCGAAAAATTCCAAAGGTTTAAACGGCATACTGTCATTGCTCGGCATAACGATAGCTTTTATAAGTGTTATTGCAATGTTCGGAGCAAGGCAATCGGCTTTTAACAATATGATTGTTATGGATGCCTCTTCCAGTTTTATAAATATTGTCATACTGCTTGTGGCATTTTTTACCGTATTAATGAGTTTTGGGTTTTTAAAGAGGGAAGGAAGAAATACTGGTGAGTACTATGTAATCCTGCTGTTTTCCCTTGTTGCTATGGAAGTTTTCGGATCTACATACAATCTTGTGATGATGTTTGTTGCCGTTGAGACGCTTTCTATCAGTATGTATATCCTAACCGGTTTTTTAAAGAATAAATCGGAGAGCATCGAAGGGGCGATGAAATATTTTATTTTAGGCTCCTTTGCGTCGAGTTTTATTGTGCTGGGTTTGGCATTAGTCTATGGAATGTTTCATACGGTAGACTTAAACGCTATAAAGGTGGCGCTTGTCGGTGCTGACAAGTTCCATGTATACGTGTCAATGCTGGCGTTTTTGCTGATTTTAGTCGGACTCGGATTTAAGATAGCTGCATTTCCGTTTCATGCATGGACGCCTGATGTTTATGCTGCAGCTCCAACACCAATCAGCGCATTTATGTCCATAGCCCCCAAGGCCGCAAGTTTTCTTGCCCTTATGAGGGTGCTGGTTATAGGCATGGGACCTATTGAGATTGAATGGACAAAAGTTCTGTGGGTCATAGCGGTGCTGACAATGACGTTTGGTAACACTGTTGCTTTGTGGCAAAAAGATTTAAAGAGACTTTTGGGTTATTCTTCTATTGCGCATGCAGGATATATGCTTGTAGGTATTACAGCTGCTAATGAGCTGGGCTATGGTGCTGTGATGTTCTACTTGTTCGGATATGTTTTTATGAATATCGGCGCATTTGCAGTTGCTGAATTTATAAGCAGAAAAGAAGACAGAGGGACAGAGATTGCAAATCTCAGGGGTATGGCATATCAATATCCTCTCGTCGGCGCATCTATGCTCATATTTATGTTATCGCTGGCCGGCGTGCCGTCAACCGTGGGGTTCATAGGGAAATTTTATCTATTCTCCGCAGCGGTAAAATCACACCTGTATTATCTTGCTGTAATCGGCGTTGTAAATAGCGCGATTTCCGCGTACTTTTATTTGAACGTCGTTGTTACTATGTATATGAAGGGAGAACCTGAGCAGAAACCTGTGAGATTTTCCACCGTGCCTCTTAAAACAGCTATATTTGTAGGTGCCCTCGGCACACTATTTTTCGGTATATTCCCAAGTAATATATTAAATATTGCACTTCACGCTGCAGGTTTTTAAGATTACAGAGAGGGTTTTTCCCTCTCTTAGTCTTATTTTTCTTGATTAAAAAAAATACGCCGCTATAATTTTATTTAATTTTATATCGTAAGGAGATTATGCAGATGGATGCTATTCATAAAGTTGATAAATTCACAATGAATACTTACAAGCGTTTTAAAGTGATTTTTGTTAAAGGTAAAGGTATGTATCTTTTTGATGCTGATGGAAATAGATATTTAGATTTTTTGGCCGGCGTTGCCGTTAATGCTTTGGGACACCTGCATCCTGTTATGGTAGATACAATAAAGAGGCAGTCTGAAAAATTAATACATATATCGAATCTCTATTATTCAAATGAGCAGGCGGATTTATCTGAATATTTAATAAAAAACAGCGTATTGGATAGAGTATTTTTTTCTAACAGCGGAGCTGAAAGCAACGAGACAGCTATTAAACTTGCAAGAATATGGGGCAGCAATAAGGGTAAATATAAAATAGTATCTATGAAGCATTCATTTCACGGAAGAACTATGTTTACACTTTCGGCAACGGCGCAGAAACAGTATCAGAAAGGATTTGGACCTATGCCAGACGGTTTTGCGTATGCTGATTTTAATGACTTTAATGATCTAAAGGACAAAATAGACGATAAAACATGCGCTGTTATGTTTGAGTTCATACAGGGTGAAGGCGGCATCAATGTTGCAGATTATGATTATGTAAAAAAGATTAGAAATTATTGCTTTGATAAGAATGTTCTGTTTATTGCCGATGAGGTTCAGACCGGTATGGGCCGCACAGGTAAGCTGTTTGCATACGAACATTACGATGTCGAACCCGATGTTGTAACGCTTTCCAAAGCTTTGGGCGGCGGAATACCCATTGCTGCAACACTTGCAAAGGAAGATGCGGCGAAACATTTTACATTCGGATCACACGGCTCTACCTTCGGCGGCAGTCCGTTTGTTAGTGCTGTTTCCCTATCTGTTTTGAAATTTATCAATGAAAGCGGATTCTTGAACCATGTAAAAGATATGGGGGATTATTTGATCAAAAAATTAAATGAGGTTGCAGGCAAAAAAAGCAGCGTGGATTTTATCTCCGGCATTGGCCTTATGGTTGGATTACATATGAAAAATTCAGAATCAGTCGAGAAAATGATAAAAAAGGCACTTGAACACCATATTCTTCTCGGCAAAGCCGGAGATAAAACCATAAGAATTGAACCGCCTTTAATAGTTGAGAAAGAGCATATCAATGAGCTTATATCTTTTTTCAATGAGTTTTTATGAAAATTTCGGATGAATTTATACAGAGGATATCCGAAAACATAGCTACTATTTTCGGCGTTGGGTATACCGCATATGCTCCGGGTACTATAGGCAGTTTATTCGGCTTACTTATATATATGTTTTTAAAGGATGCTTCCATAGTCGTTTATATTGTTTTTGTTGTAATTTTGTTTATTGTAGGAACTTTGGCAAGCGATGTTATGGAGGATATATATGATATTAAAGATCCGTCGTTTGTTATTATCGATGAAGTTGTGGGTATGCTTATTTCAATGATAGCTGTACCTTATTCATTTTCTGCGGTACTTGTCGGTTTTTTACTGTTTAGGATAATAGATATATCAAAAGTGCCTCCGCTTAATGTATTAGAGAGACTGCACGGCGGATTCGGCATAATGATAGATGATGCAGTAGGCGCGCTTATGGTTAATATTATACTGCAGGTGATATTCAGATGAAAGTAGGATTGGTAAAAATCGGCATAGACAGTTTAGACGCCGTAAAAAAGGGGGTTTTTTATAAATTAGGTATAGATGTTACGCTTGATGTGCAGTGTAAAAATGACCTGTCGGATATAAAGAACAGCCTAAAATTCGTTTTTGATAATACGGATGCTGTTTTAGTGATCTATTCCGAGAATAGCTGGCATAAGCTGCAGAAGGCTATGCTTATGGAATTTGAGCGCAGCAGTATATTTGTCAACGGCGAAGAGCCTTATGTAATTGCTAAGGGTTTTAATAAAGTAGCACATAATATTTTTGCGGATAAAATATACGGAAAACCTGTGGCGTTTATATCGGAAGATTTAAAAGAAGATGTGGACATTAAGGTTCTTAAAGGGTATATTTTAGGCAGAACAGTTAGAATAGGTGTGTTTAAAGCGGATATTGACAGCGAATACAAGGTATATTCAAATGAATTTGAAACCATATTGAGCGTTCCTTATGTTAAAGTAGGCGATGTATTAAAAAATATAGATGATAAAGATATATATACAACAAACGGCTTAAGTCCTGCCGAGTCGGTTTTTGATCTGCTGGTAAAAAAGCATCTAAAAATCAGTGTTGCGGAGTCGTGCACGGGCGGCCTTATAGCCGCTGCTATAACGGATATCCCGGGATCGTCCGAATGTTTTATCGGAGGGTTTATAACATACTCTAATTTTTTGAAAGAAAAGACATTGGGCGTATACGGCAGTGATTTGAATGAATTAGGGGCAGTAAGTGAAAGTGTGGCGCGTCAAATGGCGTATGGTGCACTTGTCGAATCTGATTCGGACTACGCTGTAGCTGTAACAGGTATTGCAGGTCCTGCAGGCGGCAGTGAAGCTAAGCCTGTGGGCTTGGTTTACATAGCCGCGGCATCTAAAGATAATCTAATTGTTAAAAAAATGAATTTTTCGGGCAATAGAAGGGTTGTGAGAGAGAAAACCGCAAGATTTGCCATGCTTTTTTTAAGAAAGTATATAATAGAGAACAGATGAGACTTTTTATAGCTGCAGATCTTCCGGATGATATAAAATGTACAATACATAAAATACAGAAAGATTTAGAAGATATGAGCGGTTATATAAGATTTACCGATATTGAAAATATGCATATCACAATTAAATTTTTATCAGAGCAGCCGTTTAACTATTTAACCGGTATAAAAACTGAAATCACTAAGGCGCTGGTAAATATTCCGCGTTTTGAAATAAATTTGGATAGAGTAGGCGTTTTTAAAAATTTGGAATATCCGAGAGTCTTATGGCTTGGAGAAAACAGTGATCAATTTGTATATATCAGCAGTAAAATTGAGGAAAAACTTTTCGTTTACAGGAAGAGTGCCGATAGAGCATTTTGCCATGTAACTATAGGACGAATGAAATATATACCCAAAGAGAAAGCTGTAGAGTCGATGAGAAGAGTGAAACATATAATGAACGATAAAATGTTGAAGTTTAGTGTAGATATGATATCTTTGTATGAGAGTAAATTAACAGATAAAGGTGCAGTATATAAAAAAATGGATAGTTTTAAATTGGGAGTATCTTATGGATGAAAAAAAGCTCAGTTCTTTGAATATGGCTATATCTAAAATAGAAAAGGCGTTTGGAAAGGGTTCGCTAATGAGATTGGGCGGAAAAAGCGTGGTAGATATCGACGTTATTCCTACAGGAATTATATCAATCGATAACGCCTTAGGCGTATGCGGCATACCGCGCGGCAGAGTTACTGAAATTTATGGTCC
>CAZOGA010000019.1:0-7516 GCA_964579095.1 uncultured Desulfurellales bacterium | reverse complement strand
GCTGAAATAGAGGGCGATATGGGTGATTCGCATATGGGCCTGCAGGCGAGGCTTATGAGCCAGGCATTGAGAAAACTTACGGGTGCTATCAGTAAATCCAACACAGCTATAATATTTTTAAATCAAATAAGAATGAAAATAGGCGTTATGTTTGGAAATCCGGAAACCACAACCGGCGGAAATGCACTTAAATTTTATTCAACACTCAGGATTGACATAAGAAAATCCGGCGCATTGATTAAGCAGAAGGATGATATTGTTGGGACACATACTAAAATAAAGGTTGTTAAAAATAAGGTTGCGCCACCTTTTAAAGAAGCAGAATTCGATATAATATATGGAAAAGGCATAGATAAAATAGGTGATATATTAGACTTGGGCGTTAAATACGATATAGTGGAAAAAAGCGGCTCATGGTTTTCATACGCCGGGGAGAGGCTGGGACAAGGCAAAGAAAATGCAAAGGAATTTTTTGCCTCGAGAAATGATTTATTTGAGCCTTTGGAGAAGGAGCTAAGAGAAAAGCTGAGTTGTTTTAATAAGACAAAGGGAGAAAATAATGAAGCTAAATGATATATTGGCAAAGGGTGTGGAATTAGGTGCTTCGGATGTGCATCTTAAAACCGGATCCATTCCTCTTTTCAGAATAAGGGGCGATATGGAAAGATCAAGCTTGGATGTCTTATTAAAGGAAAATTTTGATAATTTCCTATCCGATATGAATTTGAATGATTATATGCTGAATAAGCTGGAAAACAACAGGCAGATAGATGTCGGGTACGGGGTTCCCGGCTTGGGAAGATTCCGCGTGAATGTCTTTTATCAAAGGGGAACGTTGGCGGCTATTTTTAGATATATACCGTTTGATATACCGTCTGTTGAGTCACTGAATCTGCCTGAGGTTGTAAAAAAAATATCACTGCAGCCGAGAGGGCTTGTGCTTGTCACCGGCGTAACCGGCAGCGGAAAAACCACTACGCTTGCAGCCATGATTGATATTATTAATAAGGCAAAGAAGAAGAATATAATAACAATAGAAGACCCTATTGAATATCTTCACAGGGATGAGCAGTCTTCCATAGTGCAGAGACAAGTAGGGTATGATGTAACTGATTTTGCAAGCGGTCTTAAGGGCGCATTGCGTGAAGATCCGGATATTATATTAATAGGAGAAATGAGGGACAGAGAGACTATAAGCACGGCGATTGAAGCCGTGGAGACAGGACACCTTGTAATGTCGACGCTTCATACACTTGATGCGGTTGAGACGGTGAATAGGATTATATCCTCTTTCCCCCTTGATGAACAGCAGCAGATCAGGATTCAGTTATCAGGCACGATAGAAGCTGTCTTATCACAGAGATTGATTGAGAGATCTGATGAGTCAGGAATGGTTCCGGCTGTTGAAGTAATGATTGCTTCGGATTTTGTACGCGATGCCATTAAAGACGGCAGAAGAACAAACAGTGATATAAGACGCTCTATCAAAGTAAATAGGGATGTTTACCAGACACAAAGTTTTGATCAGTCATTAATAGATTTATATAATTTAAAATTAATTACAAAGGATAAAGCATTGGAATATGCTTCCAATCCAAGCGATCTGCAGCTCAAAATGCGCGGCATTATGTAGCAATGGACCGTTTCAAATCCGGACTTGAATATGCCATGAAAATTTTAAGTAAAAAAGATTACACGGAATTTGAGATAAGAAACAAACTGAAGCGTAAAGAATTTAACGATGATGATACAGATAATATTGTGTCGAAACTTAAATCGTTAAAATTTATAAATGATGAAAGATTTGCTGAGAATTTTCTGTTTTTTAAATCAAAAAGCGGATACGGAACAAAGAAAATAGCCTACAGTATGAAGTTAAAAGGCTTGGATGAGGACATAATTAACAAAGTGCTGGATTCATTTGATGAGAGTGAATTTGCAGATAATGTTTTTATAAAACATTCAGAAAAAATCGCAAAAGAGAAGAACTATAGGCAGAAATTATTTTCATATATGCTTAGACGGGGCTTTAAGTACAGCACCGTAAGCAAATTATTTGATAAATATAAGGAGAAAATTTAAATGAAATCCTACGAAATAAGAAAGGCATTTTTGGATTATTTCAAAGATAATGGGCATACAATAGTTAGAAGTGCACCGCTTGTTCCTAAAAATGACCCCAGTCTGTTATTTGTTAATGCAGGTATGGTACAGTTCAAGGATACATTTTTGGGTAAGGAGAAACGAAATTATGCGCGCGCTACCAGCTGTCAAAAGTGCGTAAGAGCAGGCGGTAAACATAATGATTTGGAAAATGTCGGATATACTGCCCGTCATCATACATTTTTTGAGATGCTCGGCAATTTTTCATTTGGAGATTACTTTAAAAGCGAGGCAGTTCATTTCGGATGGGAGTTTATTACTAAGATTTTAGGTCTTGACAAAAGCAAACTCTGGATAACGATTTTTAAAGAAGACGATGAAGCTTTTGAAATATGGAACAGACAGGAAGGCGTGCCCTCATCAAGGATTGTCAGAATGGGTGCAAAAGAGAATTTTTGGTCTATGGGCGATACAGGACCCTGCGGCGGCTGCTCTGAAATTCACATAGATCAGGGGGAAGGCGTGGGATGCGGCAGATCGGAATGCTCTATTGAGTGCGACTGCGACAGATATTTGGAACTTTGGAATTTGGTTTTTATGCAGTACAACAGAGATAAAGACGGTAATTTAGCTCCTTTGCCGAAACCCAGCATTGATACGGGGCTTGGCCTTGAACGTGTTGCCGCTATTCTGCAGGGTGTTCACAGCAATTTTGATACGGATCTGTTTGAAGGTATAATAAACGATGTCAGCAGCTATTTTTCAACTAAGTATGGAGAGAATGCAAGGAACGATGTGGGCATACGTGTTATATCCGATCATTTGCGTGCTGCTGATTTTCTTATAGCTGACGGCGTCCTGCCGGATAAAGAGGGCAGAGGCTATGTATTAAGAAGGATTATGAGACGTGCTATGCGTTTTGGCAAACAGCTCGGGGCGCAGGAGCCGTTTTTGCATAAGTTTATCGATTCTGTTAATTCTAAGATGGGCTCTGTTTATCCGGAATTAATTCAAAATAGAGATATGATTGTAAATGTTGTTAAGAATGAGGAAAGTCAATTTTTTGAGACGCTTGAGGATGGACTGAAGATATTGAACGAACTTTTCGCAAAATCCTCCAATAAAATTATATATGGAAAAGAGGCATTCAAACTTTATGATACATATGGTTTTCCTGTTGATTTGACACTTGATATAGCCAAAGAAAACGGTTTTAATGTGGAAATGGATGTTTTTAATGAAATGCTTGAGAAACAAAGAGAAACATCTAAAGCAAGCTGGAAGGGAACCGAGGAAGTTTCTATATCGGATGCTCTCGGGGATGTTTATAAAACAGTCGGCGCCACGACATTTGCAGGGTATGAAAAATTCGAGATAAAATCAAAACTTGCGGCTATTATAGATAAAAATGAAAAGGTTGTAAATAGAGCAGGACGCGGAGAATACTACTGTATATTTGATCAAACACCGTTTTACGCTGAAAGCGGGGGGCAGGTATCAGATACGGGGTTTATTTTTGATAAAAATTCAAAAGCATTTGTAGAGGATGTACAGAAATACTTCGACGGCAACCTGTTTGTCCACAAAATCAGTATCTTGGATGGCGAAATTGAAATCGGCAAAGAATATCAGCTCAGAATAAATGTAGTTAAAAGAAAAGATATAGCACGTCATCATACTGCAACGCATCTGCTTGATGCTGCATTAAAAAAAGTGCTCGGAGAGCATGTAAGACAAGCCGGTTCTTTGGTTGAATCATCACGGTTAAGATTTGATTTTACCCATTTTTCAAAATTAACAGATCAAGAGCTGCATAGTGTTGAGGTGATGGTCAATAGTTGGATTTTGGAGAATTATCCTGTTGTTACAGAAATTATGAGCATAGACGAGGCTATGAAAACAGGTGCTGTAGCGCTATTTGATGAGAAATATTCAGATGTCGTCAGGGTTTTATCTGTGGGCAATATTAGTAAAGAGCTGTGCGGCGGCACCCATGTGAAATTTTCCGGCGAACTAGGACTGTTTAAGATAACATCTGAATCTGCGCTGTCAAAGGGCGTAAGAAGAATAGAGGCTAAGGTAGGCATAGATGCTTATGAGTATGTCAGAAAAATGGTAAATATATTAAAAGAAATTTCAAATAAACTTTCTGTGAGTGTTGATAATCTATCAGACAAGATAGATGAGTTAAAAAACAAAAAGAATGAAGATAGGTCTTTTGCATTTGCTTTCAATAAAGAGAAATTGCACAAGTTCCGCAATTGCAATATTTATGCAGATAAATTAGAGGGAGCTGACGCTGCTCAAATGAGGAATGCAGGAGATCAGGCAAAAGCGAAAATAAAATCCGGTGTCGTTATTATTTTTAATATAAGATATGATAAAGCAGATGTTGTTGTAATGGTAACAAAAGACTGTATTGAGCAATTTAAGGCAAACGATATCCTGCGTAATATTCTGCCTAATATTTCCGGCAAAGGCGGGGGTAAAGCTGAGTTTGCCCAGGGAGGCGGTAAAAATTCCGAAAAACTGGATTATATTATTGATAAAATAGAAGAATTTATTTGACTTGGCACTTGATAAACTCCTAATGCGAAACTATATTTAAGTAGATATTTGTGGAAAGGAGGCGGCTATGGGTATTTTAAGTGAGTTTGTATATCTGGGTATGGGCATAAAAAAAGATGTAAAAGAGCGTGTAATGAATTTTATCAAAGAGGGCAAAAAGGAAACAAAGGATAAAACCGTATTTGAGACTATGAAGGAGGACATTGACGATAAAAAAAAATATGTACAAAATTTTTTATACAAGGATGTTAAACGAGCGGCTGAAGATTTAGGCTTTGCTACAAAGAAAGACATTGAAGACTTAAAAGATTATATAAAACAGAATATAGGTAAAACAAATGATAGTTAGAGATTCTATTGCCGCCGGGTCATTTTATCCGGGTAATTTGCCGGCTTTAAAAAGCTACTTAGATGGCGTAATGAGCAATATAGAGGAAAAAATCTCGCCCATTGCCATTATGGCGCCTCATGCCGGATATATATATTCGGGGGCAGTTGCGGCCAAGGTGTACAGCAGGCTTGAAAGTTATGATACCTATATTATTTTAGGCCCTAATCATACAGGGCTTGGATCAGCGATATCCGTCTTTGAAGGTGAATTTGATATGCTTTACGGCGCTGTTGAGACGGATAATGAAGCTGTGGATTACATAGTGGCCAACAGTTCTGCTGAAATAGACGCTTACGCCCATATGAATGAGCATAGTGTTGAGGTGCAGCTGCCATTTATATATTATACATCTCATAATTACAAAGTTGTTCCCATAGTGATAGGAACGCTTGACTCAAAACGCTTATCTGAGCTTGGTCATGCCATATCTGATTTCATAAAACATACCCATAGAAAAATTCTGATTGTCGTAAGCAGCGATATGAATCACTATGAGGATGAAGAGACAACCTTAACAAAGGATAGAAGGGCTATTGAAAAGATAGAACAGCTTGATGAAGACGGCCTTGTTAATACTGTAGAAAAATTCAATATATCTATGTGCGGCATTGCATGCGCATATTCTGCTATTGTGGCTTCCAAAGATTTAGGCGCAAAGAGAGCCGAATTGATAGAGCATAGAACAAGCGGAGATGTTAATGGAGATTATTCTCAGGTTGTAGGATATGCTGCCATGATTATAGAATGAATGTAAAGGATTATTTCTACGATTATCCTTTCTTTTTTGTATTTCTATCTCTTTCGGGTCTTTTTTTGTTTTTTCAGCACAATTCTCTGTGGGTCATATTTTTGTTACTGCTTGTTTTTTCCGCATTAATAGATATAAAAGTTACCTTTTTATGTGTATGCTTTTTAATATTAACCGTGCTTTTTCATTATCCGCATAGCAAAATTGAGAATATTTCAAAGAATAATGTTATTAAAGGCATCATATATGATTTAAGGCAAAACAAATCTCTGAATTTATTGATAAAGTCTAAAAGCATGTCTTATTATTTATTCGTATCCAAGCTTTATGATAATTTGAATATAGGCGATAGTGTAAGTTTTAAAGCCCGTCTGTCTCCTGTGTCCAAATTAAAAAATAGAGGTTTTAGAAACTATCTCATATCGAAAAATGTTAGATTTTACGGGTTTGCATATTCTATCAAGAAAACCCATTCTAAGTCTTTAATGTCTTTCGTTAATGCCCAAAAGCTATCAATAGAAAAGGAGTTTTACTATTTTTTAAGCAGGGAGAATTATATTTTCGTACAAAATGCACTGTTTGGTGATTCACGCAGCAGATCGCAGATTAAACATCTTTTCATCGATACTCAGACAGCGCATATTTTATCCGTATCCGGCATACATATGGGATTTGTATTTGCTATTTTTTATGCACTGTTTTATTTTATTATATCGAAAATCAGATATATCTATACGCGTTTTCACTTGAAAATAGCGGCAGGCATAGCAGCTATTGCGCCGACAATGCTTTATTTTTTTATGAGCGGCATGCATATACCCGCAATCAGGGCATTTATCTTGGTTATAATTTTCATATTTGCTATGATTTTCGGCATAAAAAAGAACACATACAATTCTCTATTCTTTGCGGCATCCCTGTTTGTTTTGATATTTGGCACCAATATTATTTTGTCTGCATCGTTTATTATGTCATTTGTAATGAGTTTTTTTGCCATTTATCTATATTCACTTGTGTACTTGATTAAAATACCTAAAATCGCCGGATATACTATTTTCTCTATTTTGATAAGTATTTTTGCCATGCCGCTTGCAGTCTATTATTTTCATAGGATATCATTAATATCACCTCTCGCAAACGTGATTGTTGTTCCCTATTTTGGTTTTGTTCTGCTGCCTTTATCATTTATATCTATGTCAGCTGTATTTTTGGGTGTATATCAAGTTGAATATCTAATCTTTTATTTGCTGAATCCTTTTATAAGTTTATTATTTGATTTTCTGCATATATTCGATGAAGCAAAACCGATAAATTTTCACATTTCTACGTTGCATATTATTATAGCCTATGGTTTTCTATTATGTATAGTATTTTATCTGAAAAAAATTATGCATTTAAAGATGGTGCGGGAAGATGCGAAAGATAAAATGTGCAAACATACAGAGCCTGTATACTGAAACCAGAGCCGAAATATCAATGCAAAAGATCAAAGATGATATTGCCAACTTTTGTTCGCAATTTCCTCCCCGGTAGTTTTTAAATTCATTATAGTAGCTATAACCCTATCCAAAAAAGTTAAGCCGGCTCAATATTTTATCGGAACTTCCGCTAAAATATCCTCTACTCCCCTATTTTTTAAATCTGTCACAATAGAAAGCCAGAACTTGGCTCCCTCATTGTTTGCAAGCCACATGCCAAGCAGATCT
>CAZOGA010000018.1:1698-14590 GCA_964579095.1 uncultured Desulfurellales bacterium | reverse complement strand
GAACAATAAAATTATAGAATCTGCCTCAAAAACTGTTTTAATCTGTCGCTTTTCGGGCGATCGAAAATATCATCTGTTGTGCCTGTTTCTTTAATTTCACCTGCATCCATAAACACTGCTCTATCTGCCGCCTCTCTTGCAAAACCCATCTCGTGTGTTACAACGATCATTGTCATACCGGCTTTTGCAAGGTTTTTCATAACATCTAAAACTTCTCCGACCATTTCAGGATCTAACGCGCTTGTTACTTCATCAAACAGCATCAATTTAGGCTGCATAGCAAGAGCTCTTGCTATGGCAACCCTCTGCTGCTGCCCTCCGGATAGCTGCTCCGGATAGACATCCGCTTTATCTGCTATCCCCACCTTATTTAAAAGCTTCATAGCCGCATCTTTTGCTTCATCTTTGCTCGCTTTTTTGACTATTATCTGAGCTAAAGTTACATTTTCCAGAACGCTTAAGTGCGGAAAAAGGTTGAAATGCTGAAATACCATACCTATTTCCGCTCTGACTTTTGTAAGTTTTGTTTTTGGATTGGTTACATCTATATCATGCACTGTAATTTGCCCGGAATCTACTTTTTCCAGCTGATTCAGTGTCCTTAAAAAAGTACTTTTCCCGGAACCTGATGCACCTATAATAACAACTACCTCCCCCTGGCTCACACTTAAGGATACATTTTTCAAAGCTTTTGTGCCGTTAGGATAGGTTTTGTAAACGTTTCTTGCAATAACTACTTTCTGTGAGTTATCTATCACTTTTTGCCATTCTCCTTTCAAGCATTTGTGTCAAAAATGATAACGAATAAGTTAGAATAAGATACATAGCAGCGACAGTAAACCAAATTTCAAACGGGCTGAAAGTTGAAGTAATAATTTCTCTTCCAGCTTTGGTAAGGTCTGTTATGGAGATAATCGACACCAAAGATGAATCTTTTATTAATGAAATAAACTGTCCCGCCATGGCCGGCATAGTTCTTTTAACTGCTTGAGGAAGTATAATGTGCTTCATTACTTGGAAGTAATTCATACCTAATGATATTGCTGCTTCCGTCTGTCCTTTGTGTATTGATTGAATGCCAGCTCTTATGATTTCTGCTATATATGCTCCTTCAAAAACAGCTAATGCCCCTACGCCTGATACAAATCTGTCTAAATTAAAAACCGTACCTATAAAAAAATAGAATATAAAGATCTGAACCAAAAGAGGAGTACCGCGCACCAGTTCTATGTAAGTAATTGCCATGTTTCTTAGCATAGGGTTGTTTGATATTCTCATCAATCCTGTAACAATGCCTATTATAATGGCAAATATTATCGCAATAATGGATATTTTGAGTGTTATATATAAGCCGTATAGCAAAGGGCCCGGCTTATAAGATGAATTATATCCTATGTCATCAGATTTGCTGACAATGTCGCCTTTTTTGAGCTTCGTATTTTCTACATGTATCGAAGCTGTTTTCCCCTTTGTTGACTTGAGCGTTATTTCTTTTTTGTTATATTTTTCAACGAAACCATTAAAGGGAGATGAGACGGTATTGTGACTTTTATAAACAATATATGATGGTATACTGCCCCATCTCCAAATATAATTTACCCTTGCGCTTGACTGATAAATGAAGTATCCTATGCCTACTATTATAACAATGTAGGCAATATTCCATAAAATTTTATTTTTGGTGCTCATTGATATAGCCTTATTGTCTTACTGCACCTCTTTGAGCCATGTATTGCCTAAGAACCACTTTTTATAAGTTTTGCTGTATGTTCCATTATGTTTAATCTGTCTTAAAAAGTTATTAAGCCAATTCAAAAAATCAGGATCACCTTTTTGTACTCCCCATGCAAGCGGTTCGTAGGTAAAAGGTTTATCCAAAAATACAAGTTTTCCTATGCCTTTTTTTGCATAAAATACCGCGCAATAAGGCTGATCGTATACAAAAGCATCTGCTTTGCCGTTTATAACCTGCATTACCGCTTCAGGCTCCGTTTCAAATGTTTGAAGATGTGCTTTCGGTATATACTTTTTGGTTGCAAATTCTCCGGTTACGCCCAGTTTTGTTACAATAGTATATTTGGGGCTATTTAAATCTTTATAGCTTTTCACCTTGCCTTCCAACTTTTTGCTTAGAAGGATTGCTTGTCCTACAACAACGTAGGGGTTTGCGAAATTGATTTTTAAGTTTCTCTGCTGAGTTATTGTCATTCCGCTCATAATAATATCAAACTTATTTGTGAGAAGTGCAGGTATAATGCCATCCCAAGCAGTATTCACGAGTTTTAATTTAACCCCCATAGCTTTTGCCATAGCTTTTGCTATATCAACATCAAAACCAATAATTTGGCCATTTTTGCTTCTCATCTCAAACGGCATATATCCGGCCTCTAAACCGACTCTCAGTTCCCCTCTTTTTAAGATTTGATTCAATGTAGAATTTCTCCATAAATTCATATCAGCAGCGTGTGCCATACTTCCGAACAGCATAACTGTTAATATAATCGCAAAAATCTTTTTCATACACAACCTCCTAAAAAATTAATAGTATTTACCTTCCGTTAAAAGTTCGCTTATAACCATTTGCGTGCTGCATTTAGGACACTTCGGTATATCTTCTTTTGGAGAATAAATGATTTGTTTATATCCGCATTTAGGGCATTTAACCTCTATTGCTTCTGATTTTTCTGATTTTTTATATCTGCTTATAGCAACACCCCCTACAGATTTAATTAAACCAGACTTATGGTACTAAATAAATTCTTATGTTTCAAATCTTTTTAATAGACACAAAACTATTTTTTTGCTATTTTCACACTTATGGAGATACTTTTAAGCATCAAAGATTTTAAAGACTTCATAAGCAAAGATTATCCCGTTATTGTTCTATTCTCAACGCACGACTGCGCAGCATGCGAAGCGGTTGAAAATAAATTGAACAAACTTTTGTATAATATAGATAAAGCGAAGGTGTATTTAGATGACATAGCTGCATTAAGCGGTGAAGTTTCTGTTTTTAATGTGCCCGTATTGGCGGTTTATTTCAAATCAAAAGAGTTTTATCGATTTATTAGGGTTTTTTCAATGCATGACGTAGAAGAAAAAATAGAAAGGTTAAGGAGCTTTATTTAGATGTATATACACGAGGCTATTTTTGACGCTGCTTATAAACAGTCCACCTCTTTAACTGTAACAGATGTTAGAATGGGCTTGGGTTATACAGCAGTTGAATTGGAGCATAAACTATTGGGATTGTCCTATTCATTTATTAAAGAGATAACGCCTGCAAGCTGCAGTGTGCTGAAAGAAGCCGGAAGCCTGATCGGAGAAAAGGCTAGTGTATTATTGAACGGCATATTTTCATATAATTTAACTGCGGCAAGTTTGGCTATTGCAGCGGCTAATGCTATATTAAACAGACATACACAGAATACGGATATTTTGAATTTAATAGAGAAAAATGACAAGGTTGTAATGATAGGATATTTCGGACCTTTAATACCAATTATAAAACAAAATACAGACAATTTAATTATTTGCGAAAGGGATGCAAAAAAGAATGTAATGCCGGATTATGCGGCTTACTTTGAATTGCCTGATGCAGATGTGGTGCTGATTTCTGCTACAACGCTCATCAATAAAACAATAGACGGATTGTTAAGCAGGATAAAAAAATCGAGAATAAATGCAATTATAGGTCCTTCATGCACGATGGAAAAAGCAGTGTTTAAAAACACCTGCATCACCCACCTTTGCGGTACTACTGTCAGCGATATAGAGCAGGCAAAAGTTATCATATCCGAAGGCGGCGGTACGGTAAATTTGAAGCAAGTCACAAGAAAGGAGTGTTTATGTCTATCTTAGATGAAGCAAAGGAAAAATTTTTAAAAATTGTAACGGATAATAATTTTCTTAGAAGCAATGTAGATGTCAAAATGAGACCTTTATCGGCTGAGGAAGCTATAGGAAAACCCAAGAGGGACGATTATCCTCTGCTTTTAGGTAAAGAGGTGCTGGTTGAAGCAAGGTTTAATGAAGCCAAAGGGCAGGTTTTTACAGATGAGCCCTCCGATTTTTCAGGAACAGTTAGGGATGTGCTATCCTTAAAACTCGATACGAATAGGAATAGAGCAATATTGGTCGCCACTATAAATGCTGTCCTGAGATATTTAAATATGACGGAGAAAACGGTGCATTGCAGAAACGAAGAGCCTGAATTATGTTCTAAAGAGATGGCGGATAGGCTTTTTAACAGATATGGAGAGGATCTTACAATAGGGCTGATAGGCCTGCAGCCATCCATAGCAGCGGATATTATAAAGAGATTTTCCCCGAAAAATATTCAAATTGCGGATTTAGATAAGAAAAATATAGGCAGAAATTTTGACGGTGTAATTATTAAAGATGGAAGAAAATATCAGGATGAAGTTGTTGCGGGTAATTTTTTGGCACTTTCGACAGGGTCAACTATTGTTAATGGCACGATTGATAGAATACTCGAAGTATCGAAACAGAGTAATAAGAACAGGGTTGTTATATTTTTTGGTACAACGATAGCAGGTGTTGCAGATCTGATGAATTTAAAAAGGTTATGTTTTCAAGCGCATTAAGGAGATTAAAATGAAGAGAAATTGCTTAAGTTTGATGGATTTCACGGGTGCGGAGCTGCTTACTATAATAGATTTTGCACAATCTGTTAAATTTAAGATAAAAAATGACAGCAGCTACAAACCGTTAGAGAATAAAATTTTGGGTATGATATTTGAAAAATCCTCAACCCGTACGCGGCTATCATTTGAGACTGGTATAAAACGTCTTGGCGGAGATGCCGTATTTCTGTCATCTAAGGATATCCAACTGGGCAGGGGTGAGACTATATCTGATACAGCCAAAATTATATCGCGTTATGTTGATGCTATAATGATAAGAACATTTGAGCACGCGCGCATTGAAGAGTTTGCTGCTGCGGCTGCAGTGCCCGTTATTAATGGTTTAACCAATCTGCTCCACCCATGCCAGGTGTTATCGGATCTACTGACCATCAAAGAACATTTTGGAAAGATAAATGGACTAAAAATAGCCTATGTCGGCGATGGAAACAATATGGCAAACTCTTGGCTGATTGCTGCGGGTATTTTAGGCTTAAGTCTTACAGTGGGATGCCCCGATGATCTGTCCGTCTCCGGCTCTGTGCTGCGTAATGCACTGCATTTTGCACAACAGTCCAACGCTCAATTGGATATAACAAACAGAGCGCGCTCGGCGGTTGAAGATGCCGATGTAATATATACGGATGTGTGGATGAGTATGGGTGATGATGAGAATGCAAGGGAAAAGAAGTTTAAGATGCTTAAAGATTTTCAAGTGAATAAAGAGCTTGTTAAGTATGCAAATAAAGATTATATTTTTATGCATTGTCTGCCTGCACACAGGGGAGAAGAAGTTACCGCAGATATTATTGACGGTGAGCATTCCGTTGTTATTGATGAAGCGGAAAATAGAACGTATGCTCAAATGGCAATATTAATAAAATTATTACAAGAGGTGAAGTAGATGTCTGTAAAAAAGGTTGTATTGGCTTATTCCGGCGGATTGGATACATCTGTTATCGTTAAATGGCTGCAGGACAATTATGGATGTGAGGTTATAACATACACAGCGGATTTAGGACAAAACGAGGATCTAAAGCCCATAAAAGAAAAGGCTTTAAAAGTTGGGGCTGTAAAAGCTTATGTTGAAGATCTGCAGGAGGAATTTTTAAATGAATATGTAATGGGCGCACTCAGGTTCAGCGCTTTATATGAAAATCAATATCCGCTTGCAACAGCCTTGGGGAGACCTCTTATTACAAAGCGGCTGGTCGAGATTGCAAAAGAGGAAAATGCCGATGCAATAGCACATGGCTCAACCGGAAAGGGCAATGATCAGGTAAGGTTTGATGTTTCTGCTGCTGCTCTTGCTCCCGATATAAAGGTTTTGGCGCCTGTGCGTGAATGGGAATTAAAGTCCAGAGATGATGAGATAGAATATGCAAAGAAATACAATATAGATGTGCCTATAACCAAAGCTAAGCCCTATTCTATTGATAGAAATATATGGGGATTATCTGTTGAGGCAGGACCATTGGAAGATCCTTGCTTTGAAGCGACTGAGGATATATATTCCTTCACAACCTCACCTGAAAATGCGCCTGATAAACCTGAATATATCACAATTAATTTTGAATCCGGTAAGCCTGTTGCTTTAAATGGAAAAACTATGAATATAGTGGAACTTGTGGCTGCAATGAATACAATAGCGGGAAAGCATGGAGTCGGAAGAGTGGATGTTGTTGAAAATAGGCTTGTGGGTATAAAATCAAGGGAAATTTATGAAGCACCGGGAGCATTTGCTCTGCTTGCGGCTAAAAAGGGTATTAATGAACTGGTATGGGATAGAGAAACACTGCATATGGTCGAAAATTTGTCAATAAAATATGCAGAACTTGTTTATTACGGTTATTGGTTTCATCCTTTGAGGGAAGCAATGGATGAACTGAGTAAAAAACTCAATGAAACTGCTACGGGAGAGGTTAAGCTTAAACTCTATAAGGGCAATGCCGTGGCGGTTGCAAGAAAATCGCCATATTCCATATATAATAAGGAGCTTGCAACATATGATCCTACAGATACTTTTGTCCATAAAGAGGGCGAGGCATTCTGTCATATATGGGGTTTGCCCTTAAAAGTTATGGGCATGGTAAAAGACCAAAATAGATAGTAATTAATTGGGGTCAGGTCTAAATTTTCCAGTTTCAAATCAACTTTTTTGGTAGCAATTAAACAAAACTGGAAAATTTAGACCTGACCCCGTTTGAGTTATTTGAATTATGCCTCATGCAAAGATAACTGTTAGAAAAACTATATCGGACATAGATAATTGCTATGATCTATATTTTTTTAAGGCATCTGCCATTATGCCGTTTTCGGTTGATGATGAACATTTTTTCCTGAGACTCTACAATAAGAAGAATGGTATAATCGTAAAAATAGATAAAACAACAAGACCGAAAATTACAAACCGCATTAAATTTGAGCTGCTGAAATTTGCGGAAAAGTTGGCAAATCAATTGGGCGGATATGTATCTTCTCATAATTTATATCAGACATCTGCAAGCCTGAGGGAAAGCTGCGAGATAAAAAATAGCACACTGTCGAATCTCGGCAATTTATCTTTATTGTTTAAAAATAGCAATCCTTTAAAGGTTGAGATAGGCATCGGCAGCGGTGAATTCATAACACATCAGGCAAAATGTAACCCGGATGTAAATTTTATAGGTTTTGAAATTTTAAGTAAGGATTTCCAGATAGCAGAGCGGAGGATTAACAGAGAGGGATTAAACAATGTAAAATTGATTAAGTATGATGCCAGAATGGTTATTGATCTGTTTGAAAGTAATTCTATTGATAGCGTGTACATAAATTTTCCAGAGCCGTGGTTTAAAATACGCAGACTTAAACATTCGATCTTTACACTGCAGACTGCAGCTTCAATTGTGCGTATATTAAAAGTTGGAGGAGAAATTGATATAGTGACTGATAACTACCCATTTGCTGTCGTATCATCCGTTATATTGAATATGCAGAAAAGGCTTATGAATAAACATAAATTTTCGATAAATTTGAATCGGCATACGGTAAATACAAAATATGAAAAGAAATGGATAAAGTATGAACGTGCAATTTATAATATTGATTTTGTCAAATTAACCAAATCATCGGATTTGCATATGGATAAGCTTGAATTTCCTGTAGTTGTTAATAACAGTTTTGCTATAGAAAATGGTATTATTTTCAAAATTATAAATATTTATAAGAATAGGAGCGGCAATAAGGTGGCAGAGATCGTTGCGGGCGAGAGTAATAATCCTCAGCATATATTTCTTGCATTTAAAGATAATGCGCTGTTTAAGATAGCTCAAAGTATTTTTGTAAATAATGTGTATTTTCAGAAGTCGCTTAAACTTGCAGTCTCTCGATAATATCAAATGCCTCTTTTAAGTTGCTGCATTCGTTCATTTTTAAATTTAGATATTTAGCATTTCTAAACCCTTTTATATATCTGTGAAAAAACTTTCTGAATAATTTGACGGCATCTTCAGCATAACATTCTTCCATATAGGTAAGATGCCTTTTCATCATACTAATAAGAAAATCGCCTGATTTTTCGGAATCTTTTCCGTTAATCATATTTTCGAAAATATATGGTTTTCTCAGGGCAGACTGGCCTATCATAAAGAAATTACAATGCGTTATGGATTGTACCTGTTTTATCTTTTTATAAGAGTTAAGTCCGCCATTTGCAATAACTTCAATATTGAGTGCATCTTTAACATCCCTAATATGGGCATAATCCGCATCACCTGAAAAATATTGTTCTTTTGTACGCCCGTGTATTGTAAGATAATCGATGCCCCTGTTTTCTAATTCTTTATAAAAAGCTATGCTGTTTATTTGATCGTTAGAGAAACCCTTTCTTAATTTAATGCTAAGCGGAACTCTAAGATGTCTTTTAAGCTTATCGATTATGCTGAATAATCGTTGTCTATCTTTTAGCAAATATGCCCCGGAAAAATTTTTAATGACCTTATTGACGGGACATCCTGCATTAATATCTACACAGTCGCAATATTCTTCTATACTTTGTGCGGCATAGAGAAAAATATCGGCGTCATATCCGAACAGCTGTATGGAAAACGGGTATTCATTATCATTTTTCTCTATTAATTTATAGGTTTTCTTATTTTTATAGTAAATTGCATTTGAGGAAATTAACTCGCTATAAGTTAGACCGGCTCCAAATTCCTTGGCGATTTTTCTAAAAGGCTTATCCGTATATCCGGCGATAGGTGCTAAAATATAGTTTGATTGGAGTTCAAGCGGCCCTAAATTCATCCTCTGTTCATAGATTCAAGAAATTCCTTATTGGATTTTGTTCTCGACATTTTGTCAAGCAGAAATTGCATAGCATCTACATCATTCATCTCAAAAAGTATTTTTCTTAAAATCCATATTCTTCCTAAGTATTCTTTTGCTACTAATAATTCCTCTTTTCTTGTTCCGGAGCGTGTTATATCAATTGCGGGAAATATTCTTCTGTCAGACAATCCTCTATCCAAATGCAGTTCCATATTACCTGTTCCCTTAAATTCTTCAAATATTACATCGTCCATACGGGATCCTGTGTCTATCAGCGCTGTTGCTATAATAGTTAAACTGCCGCCGTCTTCTACATTTCTTGCGGCGCCGAAAAATCTCTTCGGTTTCTGAAGCGCATTAGAATCAAGTCCGCCTGACAGCACTTTTCCGCTTGGCGGTATGACGGCGTTATATGCCCTTGCGAGTCTTGTAATTGAATCAAGCAGAATGAAAACATCATGTTTCTGCTCAACTAATCGTTTGGCGCGTTCAAGCACGATCTCTGCAACTTGAATATGTCTATCCGGCGGTTCATCAAACGTTGAGCTGATGACATCAGCTTTCACCGAGCGTTTCATATCGGTTACTTCCTCAGGTCTCTCATCTATTAAAAGAACTATAACAATAACTCCGGGATGATTTTTTGTTACACTATTTGCAATATTCTGCAGGAGCACAGTTTTTCCGGTTCTCGGCGGCGCCACTATAAGCCCCCGCTGTCCTTTCCCTATGGGCGTTGCCAGATCCATAACACGCATGGCCAGGTTATCAGGCGTTGTCTCTAAGCGTATAGCTTCCATAGGATACAGCGGCGTTAAATTATCGAAATGTTTTCTTGATTTGGATTCCTCAGGGTCTTTGTAGTTAACTTGCTCTATTTTTAAAAGAGCGTAATATTTTTCGTTATCCTTGGGTGCTCTAATTTGGCCTGACACGAAATCGCCTGTTCTTAATGAGAATCTTTTAATCTGACTGGGAGAAACATATATATCTTTATGTCCTGCGAGATAGTTATTGTCAGACGAACGCAAAAAACCGAACCCGTCAGGCAGTATTTCCAATATTCCCTCACTTCTGATAATCTTATCTGTTTTTATATTATTATAGCGATTGTTTTTTTCTTTTTTGGTGATTTCCTCGATTAGCCGATCTTTTTTCTTTACGGTTGATGGTATGTTGAGATGTTTTGCTATATCCAGCAGCTCCGCCACCTTCTTTTTTTTCAGTTCTTCAACCTGCATAAATATTTATCTCCTTTTAAAATATTTTTTTAAATTTTCAATTTTGTATTTTATCTATCTATTGCACTGACGCGGGTAATAGGCGCATTTTTTAGATTTATTATAGCGTCTATTGATACCTCTTTGGAAATATCCAAATAACCTTCTACCATTTTTTTATTTAGTGCGGCAATCTCTGCAAATTTAGCCTTAAGCATAAAGCTGTTAACGCCTTTGGAAAAAGACATTTTTGTTGATGCTTTAAACAGTATTTTGCTGACTCCAAAGCTGAATATAACACTATCTACCCTTGATTTCAGTTCAACATCTAAATATTTATTGTGTTTTTTTAATATTGCAGCGGCTACATTTTTATATTCGCTGCCGCAACAGATATCTGCAAATGTTTCTATGTATAGATGTTTTACTGAGCGCATTTTACTTTTTTCGACCATAGATGGAATCATCATACTGTGAGCTATAGCATCTGCTGACAGATGAGAGATATATCCATAGGAAAATGCCTTTTCTTTATCGGTGTCTGCGCATTTTAACATATCAAAGGCAATGTCCCAATTATGGGAGTGCCTGCTTTGTTTTGTATATTTTTTTCCGATAATAAAGTCAGGAGCCAATGCACCGTAAAAAAACTCATCCAAATTATTTAAAAGAACGTATCCTACACCGCTTGAAATGATTTTTATAGGATCGATAATATTAGCTGCTATATTCAAGTGTACGCCTGGTCCCCACGCGTAAACATCCGCAGGCATACCCACGCCTATCAGCACAAAAAAACTAACTATAAAAAATAACATCATATAATAGTATCACATTAAACATGAAAATAAATAAAAAAAGGCAACATTTCCTTAAAAGTATATTTAAACATATTCTAAATGTCAAATGATTTATTATAGTGTTGAAATTCTAATTAAATAAATGCTATACTAAAATTCAGTGGGATTTTTGTATAAGGTAATGAATGAAAATTTAAGTTATAAATGTTAATTTAGTTATAAAGTGTACTATCTTATAAATTAAGTTTATTGAGCAGTAAAAGCAAAAAAGTAATTCACCTTTAGATTTACGTACTTTTGTTTTATCCTCAAGGCGATGTTGGTCAATAGGGACTTAAAAAGAAAGGGGCAGTGTCATTTAGAGGTTTTTGATAGCTTAAGAAAAATAAGAGATCATTTATCCTTGTGCGTTTGTTACAATATTAAGCTGTTTTGTTAAAAAAAGTTTGCGGGAGGTTGAAATGAAGAGAGTTTTATTAGCTATTTTAACACTTATGTTTTTTGCTGTTTCGTCCATAGCGGGGAACATCGTAATTGTACCTAAATCCCCATCAGGTAAAATCCCAAAACTTATAGGAAAAATAGTGGTAACCAATCCCCATGGTGGGGATTATTTTGTCGCTGGGAATACGGTGCAGATACGGTGGAAATCCGTGGGATACATACCTAAGAAGTGTGTTTCTATAAGTCTGTTTAAGGGGAATAGCTACATAAACAAAATTACAAACAGAGTCTGTGTAAACGGTTTTAATTGGAAGATTCCAGCTAATTTTACAGGTGGTAAATACAAGATAAAGCTAACTACAGAGGATAAAAAGGTTAGTGCAACGAGCGTTGCTTTTCCAATAATAGCATCAAAACCCGATTTATCTGTAAGAGAATTTTATATTACCCCGCATAACCCAAGTATGGGTGATAAGGTAAAAATTGGTATAGAGATGATAAACAATGGCGGTTCCAAATCTAACGGTTTTAAAGCCGAAGTTGTGGTTTATAAGCCGGATAACAAGGTTTTATACTCCAATAATTCAATTAATGTGCAATCTTTGCCGTCTTTGGGTGGCAGAAAGATTATATATATACCTGTAACACTTTATAAACATGGAAAATATAGCGTAAAGGTAAGATTAGATACAAGCAATAGTATCAGCGAAGTTAATGAAAACAACAATAGCAAAACATACTATTTTACGGTAAAGGCTTTGCCTGACCTTGTTGTATGTGTAGATACAGACAAAAGGCCAAGGCCCTTAAAAAAAGTTACTATAAGGACATATGTATTAAATAGAGGAGATGTAGCATCTAAGCCGTGTAGTCTTGTGATAGCTGTTAGGGACGATTATTATCAAAAGATGCATAAATACAGTCGCTCAATTCCTTCTATTAAGCCGCATGGTGTTTATTCGGCTGCACATGTAAGGTACAGATGGGCAAACATGGATAAAAGTGCCAGGAAAAAATACTTTTATGTAATTGTAGACGATAAAAAGCAGGTAAAAGAATCAAATGAATCAAATAATTTTGCAAGCGGGTTCTATTATCTTACAAGACCCAGAGGAAAACACGGCGCAAAAAATAAAGTAAGCTGTTCATGGTTCGGGCCTGCTCCTGTTGATAAAAGCACGGTGGGCATAAAATAGGCATCGCTTTTAAAACAAAGAAAGGAGATAGGTTTATGTTTGTACGAAGCAGGTTTAATAGTATAGTTGTTTTAGGTTTTTTGATTTTCATGATTCTTTTTGCTTATTCATCATTCGCAACTGGCTTCCAAGGAAATTATAAAATAAATATCAACAAAAATCTGAATAAACCGATTGCAGGTAAAACAAACATACCGAACTTAGTAAAAATGCCTGACATTACAATAAGTAGTTTAAAATTTTATGGCCCGCAGCATAACGATAAATTTATGGGTACG
>CAZOGA010000018.1:0-1598 GCA_964579095.1 uncultured Desulfurellales bacterium | reverse complement strand
AATAAGTAGTTTAAAATTTTATGGCCCGCAGCATAACGATAAATTTATGGGTACGATTAAAATAAAAAATATAGGCAAAGGTACTGTTTCAAAACCATTTTATTTCAGCATACAGCAGCTCGACAACTTTAACAGATGGCAGAGAATTTCAGGCACCTGTTTTAAAATAAACATAAATATAAAACCCGGCCAGACAATATCAAAGGATTTCCTGCTTAGGTATAATCCTGGCAATAAAGATATTAAAGTAAGAGCTTATGCAGATTCTGCATGCGACAATGAAACGCCCTATGTCTGGAGAGATATAAAAGAAATTAACGAAAACAACAACTATTCGCAGGTAAAAACAATTTCAGGCTATTTTCATCCTAAGGTAACCGATATATACCCTGCTTCGGCTGTTATAGATAAAGATACGCTTCATGTATTCGGTGTGGGATTTGGTGAAAAGCAGGAGGGCCACGGTGTTTATTTAAGAGGTTCCGGCGACAGTCACTACCGCAGCGTTTCTGTCGTCAAATGGAGGGATAAAGTTATTGACTTTAGGGTGCCTAAATCAATAAATTCGGGCAAGTATTATGCATGTGTGGATAATGCCTGTCTTATCTCAAAACTGCTCACGCTCTCAAAAGAGAGCTTCTGCTCATGGGATACATTTCTCGGTAAGATAGAGGGATTCTACAACCTTATAGGTGATATACATATAGACACAAGAAAGCCGGGAACAAGATGCTCATATCAAAATAACTCCACCGAAGCAGTTGTGGGGGCTCATGCCAGATTAAAAACTCAGACATTAGATGTTAAAAATATACAGTTTCACATAAAGGGGCTGGGGGATTACAGATACACGATACATGATTTAAACGCCGACACTCAACACATTACGGTTGTTAAATCATCGGGGTCTCAATTTATTATCAATATACCTTTTGAAAGCAGGGGTGTTGAGGCTAAGGGCTGTTTTAAATCGATTGCCGGCGGGGGATGGCATGATAGTTTAGCTCCCGATATTCATATCAATAATCTAAGGCTGAAAATAGCAATACTGCTTACTCAGAATAACGGCACTCTAAGTTATAAAGCAGCTACATCGGTGAGTGCTAATATAAAAGCAGCAAAGAAGATTAACACGGCAATTCTTAATCTATTTGTAAAACGTTGGAGAAACAGGGTAAAAAGAGGAATTATAAATAGCATGAATAATGCATTAAACAACAACCAGGAAACAAGAAACAGTATAATAAACAGCTTTTTATCCATATTTTATCTTTACAGCACACCAAAAATTCCATCAGAAACGCCGATAAAAAATATTAGGTTTGAAAGAGAGAGAATATATCTTGTTTATTGAGTGCGCAAAAAATAAGATTTAAGTTTTGGCTTTATGCAGAAATCACACTTGAGTAAATACTTAACGCTCAAGTTTTTTTGCATTGAGTATAAAAGATATGATGTTCTTGAGGAGTTGTGTGCAGTTGTGAATTAAAGAATTATGTTGAAGGTATTGGGTGTTTTGAAATGTATATTGGCACTTTTACTTGCTGCAGTTCTCTGCTTTTGTATGAAAAATTACATGCTGTAATTTAGATAACAAA
>CAZOGA010000017.1:6065-15645 GCA_964579095.1 uncultured Desulfurellales bacterium | reverse complement strand
CAAAATCTAAAATCTAAAATTCAAAATTGTTCTTTTATCTCCCGCATTTTTACTTAAATTTCTTAACACATATTTTGCAATGTCGCTTAAAAGAAAGTGTTGAGTTTTGAGTGATAAGTGCTAAGTGATGGATATTCATAACTCATAACTCATGTATCTGCTCCATCTTTGTTCTTTCAACGTTCCTTTAAAAATCTGTTGAATAAAAAAATAAAAACAATAGAATTAATCCATGTTTTTATACGGAATTTTGCTCCCCTTGGCTTTAAATCAGATATTTATCTATAAATATGATGAAGAGATAGAATTGGGGATGCGCGTTGAGGTAAATTTTAAGGGGAAAAATAGAGTTGGAATCGTATGGGAAAGCATAGACGAAAAACCGGATTATGAAATTAAACATATAGAAAGAATTTTAGATAATGAGCCGGTTATAAATAAGGAGCTTAAAAAAACAATAGAATTTATATCATATTATTATATAACTTACAAAGGCCTTGTATTGAGGAGCGCACTGCCGAAGACTATTTTTAATGTGAAAACAGTATTTAACATAAGCAAAATAGAAAACAGTATAAATATAAATAGACGTTATGAGCTTAACGACGAACAAAAAAAAATATACAAAAGCATCAATTTAGAACATTTTGATGTAAACTTAATCTTTGGTGTAACCGGATCGGGGAAAACGGAAATCTATTTAAGGCTCATAGAAGATGTAGTAAAATCAGGCAGAAAAGCCCTTGTGCTTGTGCCGGAAATTGCCTTAACACCGCAGTATATAGATATTTTCTCGGATAGGTTTAATAAAGACTCCATATGCATCATTCATTCAAGGCTGACGCCGAAACAGAAGGTAAATGAATGGATTAAATTCAGACAGATGCAATCTTCAATAATGATAGGAACGCGTTCGGCTGTGTTTACGGATTTTTCTGATATAGGTATAGTGATAATAGATGAGGAAAACGATGAATCGTATAAACAGGATAACGAGCCCAACTACAACGCCAAAGATGTAGCAATATATAGGGCGAAAAATGTTGATATACCGGCAATATTGTGCTCTGCAACTCCGACCTTAGAGAGTTATTATAAAGCAAAGAATAAAAAATTTAATCTGTATACACTAAAAAAGCGCATAAAGGATATACCGCTTCCCGAAGTGGAAATAGTAAAATTGGAAGCTAAAGAGATATTTGCCTCAAGAACCATTAATGCAATAAATGAGACACTGAATAACGGTGAAACAACAGCTGTTTTCCTTAATAGAAGGGGATTTTCCAACTATCTTGTCTGTGCTGAGTGCGGTTATGTTTTTCAATGCCCCAACTGCAGCGTTTCCTTAACATACCACAAAGAAACGCAGGATCTAAAATGCCATTGGTGCGAAAGAAGTTACGATATCCCGCAGCGGTGTCCCAAATGCGGAAGTGCCAACATTATAGAAAGAGGTATAGGCACACAAAAAATAGTTGAAGAGCTGAAGATTTTAATGCCGGATAAACATATAGAGCGTTTTGATAGAGACTCCGTGGCAAAGCGCAGAGAATTTGATAGAATAACCGATGATTTAAGAAAAGGCAGAATTGATATACTTGTAGGCACCCAGATGCTGTCCAAGGGGCATGATATTTCGCGTATAGGCTTGGTTGTTGTGGCAAGTTTAGACTCGATATTTTCAGCTCCCGATTTTAGAGCTGAAGAAAAAGCTGTGTCGCTGATTATACAGACAGCCGGAAGAAGTGGAAGACAGAAATTAGGCAGAGTCATCCTGCAGACAATCTCCGAATCTCCTGCCATAATAAGATATATAAAGAATCACGACTATGAATTGTTCTTAAAGGATGAGCTGCAGAAAAGACGGGATCTTCTATATCCCCCATTTTCACATTTGATTAGAATTATCATAGAAAAGAACAAAAAGGAACTGGCGGAAAAAGATGCCCGAAACATATATGAAGCTATATATAAACATTTTACTGTTTTGGGACCCTCAGAATGCCCCATCAGCAAGCTTAGGAACAGATACAGGTATCATATTTTGATTAAAACAAAAGATATATTAAAAGATTTGAGATTATTAAAGGAAAAGATGCCGAGATGTGTTTCGAATGTTCATTTTGATGTTGACCCGCTGAATTTTTTTTAATATACTCTAAAGTCGTGAATCTGAAATTTGAGAGGGGTGATTTTATTGCCAGGCGTACTTGTTAGAGATAGTGAAGGCTTCGAAGATGCACTTAGAAGATTTAAAAAGCAGTGCGAACGCGCCGGAATTCTTTCTGAGATAAAAAAGAGAGAACATTTCGAGAAGCCCAGCGTAAAGAAGAAGAAAAAAGCACTTGCTGCCAGAAAAAAAGCGCTTAAACGCCGTAAAGTATTTGACAGAAGAAGATAGCTCCTCCATTGTTGAGGGGCTTTACTTTTAATGAACCACTACTTATTTAAATATTCTATAGAATTAATAAAAGGTGAATTTTTAAATAGGGTTGTTTCTGCCGTTCATCTTATATCAGCTTATGAATTCACTCTAAATTTTCAGAATGCTAATAGTGCTATATATGTTAATTTGTCGAATCAAAATGGATTTATATTCCCCGCTGATATAAATTTGAAAACAGATATGACTTCAGATGTTCCGTTTTTTCAATTAATAAAGAAGAAATTGTCTCACTTAAAAATTGTGAGCATAAACCAAACGGGTGCCGAAAGGGCGTGTTTCATTATGTTCGAGGAATCCAGGGGCAGTATAAGAAAATATTATAATTTAATATTGGAAATTATAGATAGGCGCAATAATGCAATTTTAACAGATGAAAATTGGAATATTCTGCAAGCATATAAATATATTAATAATTCAAGAGTAATTACGCCGCACATCAAATATAAACCTATAATTTCTAATATGCCTGATATTTTCACAGATGACATAGATAAACTCAAAAATTATTTTAAGCACGATGAAAATATATTGGGCATAAATGGTTTTTTAAAAAAACACTTAACAAGCGAGGTATCTTTTGCTGAATTTGTGAACAGTGCACGCAGCACATTTGAAAATAAAAACTTCAAATTATATTTATATAAAGATAAGTATGTTTATCCGTTTTTTATAGATATACATACAGATGTTCGGCAGGTTGAAGAAAATGAAATTGCAGAGCACTTTATATTGAAACCTGAGCAGCTAATGTTTAAGAATAAAAAGCGGAACTTGGAATCAATAATTAATAGGCGTATACTTCAGCTGCAGAAACGTGTGATAAAAATTAGAAATGATATAAAAAAAACTGATAATGTTGAGCATTACAGAATTTTGGCTGAAAACCTGCTTGCGAATCCCAATGCGGATACCAAATATAAAACTGCTGTAACGTTGAATGACGTATATACCGGCAAACGGATAGACATCGTCGTAAATCCCAAAAAAGATATATTCGGCAATGCGGAAGATTATTTCAAAAAGTATAAAAAGTTAAAGAGGGGATCTGCAATAATAAAAAACAGACTTATCGAAACAAACAATGAGCTGATGTTTCTGAATCAGCTGAAATTTGATTTGAATAACGCATTGAATGCTGTGGAATTAGGTCAGATAAAGGAAATCATGATAGATAATGATTTAATCAGATATAGTAAAAAGATAATAAAAAGGGTGCATTATAAGCCGTATGAGTGCAGAAATATCAGCGGATTCGATGTATATATTGGAAAAAATGCAAAGGGCAATGATTATCTTATAACTAAATTGGCAAGCAGGAATGATTTGTGGTTTCATCCGAGAAATAGACCGGGCGCCCATCTTATATTGAAAAATCCAAATAGATTGCAAAATATAGGCGATGATGTTAAGATAAAATGTGCTTTGGCTGTTGCAGAGCGCGCGGGAAATCTATGTCAAGAAAAAATTGATGTGGATTATACATTTGCAAAATATGTAAAGAAACCAAAAGATTTTAAAACAGGGATGGTTATCTACTCGAATTTTAAGACTATCACGGTGGATAAAAATGAATGTAATTGATCTGTTTTTTGTTATAATTATAATATTGCTTGGAATAAGGGGATTAATAAGGGGGCTGGTTAAAGAGATATTCGGCTTGGGTGCAATTATATTCGGTATACTGTTTGCCCATCTTTATTATCAGACGCTTGGCTATTATCTTAGCACATACTTAAAAATGTCCTATAGTGCTGCTAATGTATTTTCATTCTTTATAATATTTTTTGCTGTATATTTGATTATTCTCGTAGCGGGAACCGTTATATCCGGCGTATTAAAGACGATAAGTCTGGGTTTTTTAGATAGAATATTCGGTTTTTTATTCGGAGCGCTGAAGGCAGTGCTGTTTATAGTGTTGCTGGATCTTGTTGCAGAAAATGTTCTATTCTTAAAGCCTCTTTCGAGTGCACTTAACAGGGATTCAATAGTTTATCATTCAATAAATCAATATGCTAATGAGAACCATATTATAGATAGAGCGTATAAAAAAATTAAGAATAACGGAGGGAAGATATTGTGAAAAAAGGAAGAGTACTTTTACTGATACTATTCATAGCGGCTATCATATACGGCGTTTACAAATTCACACCGATAATAAATGGAAACAGCATTAATGTGGATGTAGTCAGTCCTATAAAATATTTCTCAAAAAATAAAGACATTACTCTCAATATAAGTGATAAATTGGCAGGTATAAAACATATATCTATACAAGTTGTTTCTATGAATACTGCGGTAAGCATATACAATAAATTTTTCGATACACCGGATATCAAGCGGTTTTCCATTAAAATTAAACCCAACAAAACCGTACCTGAGGGAAATGCAACAATTATAATCAAGGTGGACGATTATTCTAATAATAATTTTTTTAATGGATTTAGCAAAACAATAAGACGCAGCGTAATAGTGGACTCGAAGCCGCCTGTTGTGAATTTGCTGAGCGGAATCAGCCGCATAACTGAGGGCGGCAGCGCATTAGCAATATATTATGCAAAAGATAATTTAAATCTAAAAAATATATATTTGGAAGTCCAGCATGACGGTGTTAAAAATAAATTTAAAGCATATGATGCCTCAAGTTTATTCGGCAGAAAGGGTGTTTATCTAAGTTTTTTCAGCTATGGTTTAAGCAAAGCACGCAATTGGTCGGCAAACATAGTTGCATCCGATGATGCCGGCAACACAACCAAGGCTCATGTTCCGGTTTATTATTCGAGATTAAAAATTAGGAAAAGCCGGATAAATATTACTGATGATTTTATAAAAACCAAAGTACTAACGATTTTTAATAATGAAAACATAACACCTAAGGAAAGTCTTTTATCGGATTTTTTATATGTGAACAGCGTTGTCAGAGCATCTGATGCCGCCAAAATAAAAAATATATGCAGGAACTCCGAGAATAAGTTTTTGTGGAATAGACCATTTACCCAACTGCGCAACTCCAAAGTAACTGCAACATTTTTAGATAAGCGTACATATTATTATAAAGGAAAGATGATAGGTGAAGTGCATCATAAAGGCTATGATTTGGCCAGTGTCAGAAATGCAGAGGTTAATGCGGCAAACAGCGGGCGGGTAGTTTTTGAGGGTTATCTCGGTGTGTATGGAAATGCACTTATTATAGACCACGGATTCGGAATATTCAGTCTGTACGGTCATTTGCAGAGTTTTCTTGTCAATGTGGGAGACTATGTTAAACGTAATCAATATGTTGCAATAACAGATACAACAGGTTTGGCGTTGGGCGATCATCTGCATTTTGATGTTTTAATAGACGGATATTATGTGAATCCTCTGGATTGGTGGGATAAACACTGGATAAAAAATCATATAACGTCAGTTATAGATGAAGCAAAGGTGAGATTGTCTTTGGTAATGCAATCACAATAGACGTTTAATGATCAATTTCAATATAGATCCTACACGGGATACTATGAAAAAAAGCATTTTTTATCTATCTGTTCCTATGATGCTTGAGATGAGTTCCCAGACACTGTTTAATCTTGTTGACACGTTTTTTGTATCCAGAATAAACTATAATGCTATAGGGGCTTTAGTTTCGTCGAGCATAATTTTAATGCTTGTAATATCTATAGGCATCGGTATATCCACAGCAAATGGAATATATGTGGCAAATTATTGGGGATCAAAAAATAAAATCCGGCTGAGGGATGTTTACTCAAATGCTGTATTAATTGCCGTAGTGATATCTATATTATCGGCGTTTTTATTCAATATGTTCATTACGGATATTATTAATCTAATCGGCTTATCCGGTGTACTGAAAAAATATACGCAGGAATATCTGCAGATAGCATCATTAGGTTTGCCTCTGCAGTTTATTTTATCCGTTAATAACTCTACTCTTCGCTCTATAGGTGCGCCGGTTCTGGCGCTCAATGTTATGATTGTGGCAAATGTCATGAATGTTATTTTTGATCCTTTATTTATATTTTATTTTAAATTGGGCATAAAAGGAGCTGCTATTGCCACCATAACAAGCGTATTTTTATCAATTATCGTTCAATTTTTGTCGCTGTATCAGAAAGAAATTGTATTTAAACTATCAAATTTCAACTGGAAAATGGTGTTTTTGATAGTAAAAAAGGGCATATTTGCCACGATGCACCTGTTCTTTAGAATTTCCAGCATGCTTGTTTTGATAAAGCTGGTAGCGGAAATATCTCAAACAGCTGTTGCAAGCTACAGTATTGTTATAAGAATATATCAGATATTATTATTTATGGTATTCGGTTTTGCCAATGCAGCATTTGTTATAGTAGGACAAAATCTCGGTGCAAATCTTACGGAAAGGGTAAGAAAGGGCACATATGATACATTAATTATTGCAACCCTGTCCATTACAGCGCTTGATGTTGTGATGTTTCTCAATGCACAGGCAATAATAGGTATCTTTACAAAAGATATCCTTGTGATAAATATAGCTAAGAATATTTTTTTCTATATTGCAGTAAGTTATCCTTTTATTGTTGCAAATACAGTGGCTGCACGCAGTTCTATGGGCATGCACGACACTGCAAGGCCCAGCTTGATAAATTTGGTAAATTTATGGATGCTTCAGCTCCCTTTGGCATATGTTCTATCTAAAAAAATAGGTTTAAACGGTATTTGGATTGCTATTGCAGCATCCAATATAACGGGATTTGTTATGAATTTTTTTCTGCTTAAGTACAATTTATTGAGGGTTGTAAAATATGGAAATCGTATTATCTGAATATATCTTTGATGGAGAAATACTGCTTAAAGACCGGGCAGTTGTTTTTGATAATAATGTGGTTATAGATATTGGAAATGTAGAAACACTTAAAAAAACATACGATAAAGCGGATATTAGGGATATGGGTAAGGGGGTTCTATTCCCTGGCTTTGTAAATGTTCACACGCATCTTGAGTTGTCATACTTAAAAAATAAACTTCCCCGCAAGGTGGGTTTTATAGAATGGCTGAAATCCATAATGTTGTTTAAAAAGGAAAGTTTGGATGAGAAAATAGTCGCACAATCTATAGAGTCCGGCATAGATGAGCTTATTCAAAGCGGCGTCAGAGCAGTTGGTGATATATCAAATACGCTTGTATCGGTAGAATATTTGAAAAAAACACTGCCATTGTCTGTGGTATTTTTTGAAAATTATTCTTTAAGTTTGGAAAAATCACATGAGATAGAAAAAAATCTAAGGGAAAATTTGAAAAATATACAGCTCTCAGCGCGTCCTGTTAGGGTATCTGCCGTACCGCATTCGATATATTCTACAAATAAACATCTTCTGCACTATCTATCTGCAGTTCACCAGCCTGATTTGCCTTATTCCATCCACTATTTAGAGCATAAATATGAAAATGATTTTGTGGGCTCTCAAGGCAGATTATTTGAATATCTCAACGGAATGGGGTTGATTGATGAGGGACTCCACTATAAAAGTGCGGTATCTTATTTATCATCAATTAATGCGGCAGTGAAGAATATGACATTTATACATTGTTTATATGCAGATGATAAGGATATTGCCTTTTTTAAAAGTATTGATGCCACAATAGGCATATGCGTGCGCAGTAATATGTATATATCCGGTATTTTGCCTGATCTGTATAAATTTGAAAAAAGCGGCGTTAATATTGCAATAGGCACCGATAGTATGGCAAGCAATAATGACCTGAATTTTATCAATGAATTAAAGTTTATACATAACCATTTCCCGAATATAAATGTACAGAAAATATTCAAATGGGCAATAAAAGGCGGAGCCAAAGCGCTGAGGCTGAAATTGGGTTTTAAAAAAGGATACTTTGCGTATCCTGTTTTTTTTGAGACGGCAGGTAAAAATCCATTAGATGAAATATTGGAATAGAAGGGCAGCTCGAGCTGCCCTTCTATTTATCGTTTAAGATTTAGCAGTTCCTGTATCATTTGATCAGATGTTGTAATGCTGCGTGAGTTTGCCTGAAACCCGCGTTCGAATAATATCATATTTGTAAATTCCGTTGCCAGGTCGACATTGCTCATTTCAAGATGACTGGGCGCCATTGTTCCCCTTCCGCCTGAGCCGGCTTGACCTATCAAAGATGTTCCGGAGTTTGCCGTTTCTGAATACATCGACTCTCCTTCTTTCATAAGTCCGCTGTTGTTTGAGAATTTTCCCATAGCAACCTGAGCCAGCGGATAACTCTTCCCATTTGAAAATATTCCCTCTATAATACCCTTCTGATTAATTAGAAGTCTTTCCAAACTGCCGCCTGCATATCCGTCTTGAGTCTGAGCCGTAGTCTGTGACGGCAAAGAAAATTGTGTTAAGCCATTGAAAGAACCTATATCGCCAAAGTCAAGATTGATAACCTGAGATGCTGTACCGTTATTCCAATTTGTTGTGATAGCAAGCGGGCTTGATAGATAAACCAGCTCTCCTGTTTCATCAAACTTAACGGAACCGCTATCATTTGAGATTGTTGCAGGTGACGGTACATTTGCGGTCCAATCCCACGTAGAGTAGTTTGTTATAGAATCATAGGATGATTTTCTGAATGTGAATGTGACAGTATGCTTATTGCCGAGAGAATCATATACATCTATGGATGTTGAATGAACCGCTGCTTTAAAAGGCTGAGATGTAACCTCAGTTCCTTTATTTGCAAGCCCGGACAGTGTTCCCATAATTGTGGCAAATTTTATATTATTTGAGTAAACAGCCCCTATCTGATGATCAGATGTATCCCCGTTATCTATTACAAATTCTCCCGTAGCAGGGTCTATTGTAACGTTAGAGCTGCTTCCCCATGTTTCACCGTTGCCACCGCCTTGAATATCGTGCTCCATATCCGCCCTTAAGTCTTCCGTAGTCTTAAATTCATTATTTGTCATAGGGGATGTGGAATATATATAACTGTCGTAGTTCGCTCCGCCGTCATAACTCATACACAGGACACTCCCCGGTGTTTTTAAGACTGGCAGCCCCGTTCTTGATTGGTCATTTTCTATGGTTGCGCTTGATCCCTCTCCGCCTTCTAAGTTAATTAATGCATGTGCGAAATAGTTATTCGTATCGCCCGTTGTTT
>CAZOGA010000017.1:2274-5965 GCA_964579095.1 uncultured Desulfurellales bacterium | reverse complement strand
TTGATATATTTTTTGTTATGCCGGCAGGCACGGTCATATTTTGAGGTATAATAATATTTTGTATGCTTGCGGCGTTATTTATGCTGTGAGTCTGGTTGTCTGCCATCCATCCTTGCACTACATAGCCCTGCGGATTAGAGAAATTCCCGCCTGCATCAAACGCGAAATCGCCGGCTCTTGTATATCTATATGTTTTACCGCCGTCACCGCTTAAAACAAAGAATCCGTCACCCTGAATGGCAAGATCCGTTATTTTATCAGTAGATTGCAGACTGCCTTGAGAAAATACGTTGTCCACAGTAGTAACACTGTCTCCCAAACCAATTTGAAGAGGGTTTTTGCCGCCCAAATCTCCCACAGGTGATGTTGCGCCATTTAATGTTTGACTTAAAACATCGGCAAACACTGTTCTGCTTTCTTTGAATCCTACTGTATTTACATTTGCAACGTTATTCCCAACAACATCCATCGCTTTCTGCTGTGATTTTAATCCGGATACACCACTCCACATAGATCTCATCATAAGCCATCATCTCCTTTTTTATCTTTTTAGTTGTATTGCTGTCTGTATCATCTGATCGACAGTTTTAATACCTTCTGAATTTGCCTGAAATCCCCTTTGATACACAATCATACTTGTAAATTCTTCGGATAGATCAGCGTTGCTCATCTCAAGGTGGGATGACATAATGCTCCCTCTGCCGCCTTGATTAGCCGCACCGACATAACTTAGAGAATCTATGATTGATTTAGAATCAGTATTTGATGTTATGCCGAACATACTATTTCCCACACGTTTTAGACCTTGAGGGTTTGTAAATTTTGCTACTGCCAGCTTTGCTATTGAATACGACTTCCCGTTTGAATATATGCCGTTAATATTGCCTTGATAATCTGTCTCTACACTATTCAGCTCCCCGGATGTTGAGCCGTCCTGCGTTTGATAACTTGTTCCTGAATCTAATGAAAATTGAGTAATGCCGGAGAATTGATTTCCTTCATATCCGCCGCTGTCTGTATTCCATAGGTTAACAAGCAAATTTACCGGATTGGCTCCATTATTTAAACTTATATTAACAATAGGAGAAGAGGATGCGGCCAACAAGCCGCCGTTTGAATCAAAGCTTACGCTGCCTGTATTATTTGCGGCACTTCCGTCTGCATCAGGCAGATTTATATTATAGTTCCACTGATTCGGCGCGCTCTTTTTAAATATTACATCAACATTATGTTTATCCCCTATGGAATCATAAAATATAGAGTGAATGGTATGTGCGGCAATATTTAAGCCTTGGGTATCCGCATGTCCTTGCGGAGGTATAACCTGATTCATATTTTCCATTATTGTATTTAGCTTCTGGTTATCATTTGCGTTTCCCGTAAATGAAGTGTCATTTGATGTAGGGCGCACCATAATATTGGTGTCCTGCGTAGAAGATGTGTTATCTATTTGTATTGCCCCTGTACTGTTCGAAAAACTCGCAGCCGCATCTATTCCATCACTTGTCATATCAGTATTCATACTGTTTATCAGATCATCAATTGACTTAAAAGCCTTTGTGCCGCTTTGTGCGTTAGAATTGGAATCATATTCGTATGTATGCCAGGATGTTCCTCCATCATAGCTTACTTGAAAATTATCACCGTCTGCTATATTTAAAGATGATCCGTTGGCATCAAAAAGCACATTAAAATTGTCTGTTTGCGAAGCTTTTGTATATTCTTTAACTTCGCTGCCGGAGTTTAAATTTGCCTTAAAACGTATATATGTAGATGCGATGGCAGGTACATTGCCGTAGCTGTCTATGTTTATGGGCTGAATATCGCCGGTAGGTATATTTGTTTCGGGGTCTGTTGGTATACTATATCCATTGCCTTGTTGGTTTAGATCAGCAAGCCACCCGACAACCTTATTGCCGTTGGGAGAGACAAGATTGTTGTCCGCATCAAATGAAAAATCTCCGGCGCGTGTAAAATAAAAGCCTTCATTGTCTGTTGCGCTCTGCGGATTTTTCACCATAAAAAAACCATCGCCTTCTAATGCTACATCGGTGTTTTTGTCCGTGGAAAGCAGCTCGCCTTGATTGAATATGGTATCCGTGGATGCAAGCTTCACGCCATACCCAAGCTGAGTGGGATTTACACCGCTTTCACCGCCTTTAATCGTTTGATACAGCAGATCCGAAAAAGTGCTTCTTGTGCGTTTATATCCTATGGTATTTATGTTGGCTATATTGTTAGATATATTATCTACACTGGATTGTCCCACCAATAGTGCATTGCCAGATATATACAGTCCGCTATCCATAATTTACCCTCCGAACACGCTGTCAACATCTTTAATATCAATTTGAGATCCCGAATCTGTGATTAGTGTTGTATTCCCATTCTTAAATTGAACAGAAATCACTTTTCCGGCATTTCTTTCTATAGGTATGATTTTCCCTGATGAATCCAGAGCACTTAAACTAACTGAATACTCTCCATATGGTGCGTAGTTTCCATTATTGTCTTTGCCATTCCATTTAAATGTCTGTTTGCCGCTGTTTTGCATGCCAAGATCAATATTTGCTATGTTTTTCCCCTCAGCATTTACTACGGATGCATTTACTTGGGCGTTCTCCGGCAGGTTATACGTTATCGGGTCTGCACCCGATGAATTAAGATTTATACTCTGCGAACCTGTTGCGACGTATTTACCGAGATAACTAACGGCATATCCTTTATCATTTCCCGTCAGCTTTTCCGATAAATTTCCTAGTGCAGTATTTGTATTTGTCATCTGCTCCAGCTGGGAAAACATGGTATTTTCCTGTATAAACTTATCGTTATCCAGCGGGTTAAGCGGATCCTGATATTTCAGCTGTGTTACCAGCAGTTTCAAAAAACTGTCCTTGCCCAAAACGCTTTTTGGGTTTTCATACGCTTTTAAAGCATTAACGCTGTTTTGACTATTAACTGCATCTATACTCAAGGCAACCTCCTATTATACTATTATATTGAGTCCTTCCCGATGAATATTATATTCGTCATTTTCCAGACTCTCGGTTTTTAAAAATTTCGTTTCATCACTTTGTGAAAAATGTTGATTCTGACCTTGCGGATTACCCCCCGATCCAAAAGTAAACTGATTTTGATTATTCTGCTGGCTGCTGTTTTGGTTAAAATTGTTAAAGATATTTATATCCTGCATTTTTATGCCGTTATTTGTCAGACATTCTTTCATATCTCCGATGTGAAAATTCAATATATTAAAAATATTTTTATCTTTGGTGCTAATCGCAGTCGAGAGATTCTTATCCTTATCCATGGATACTTTAATTTGTATAGTGCCGAGATATGGCGGACTAATCTTAATTGTTATTGTTTTATTGAATGGAGGCTGCAGATTCTGCAGTTCTAATATTTTGTCTATAACCTTATTGATGGGGTAGGCGGCTTGCTTTGTTTTGGCTTGCTCTACATTGCCGATTGTGCCGGCAAAGCCTGTATTTACTGTTTTTTGTGCATCTTTATAATCTGTGCCGTTTTGATTTTCGGATGTATTTTTATCTCCTCCGAAAATATTTTTTATATCTATTTTTTTTATATTATCACCCGTACTGACTTTAAAAAGTCCTTTATTTTTTATGATGATATTTTTTGCTTTCAAAACCTTTGCAGCGCTGAAGGATTTATCTGCAGTTTTTTT
>CAZOGA010000017.1:0-2174 GCA_964579095.1 uncultured Desulfurellales bacterium | reverse complement strand
TTTTTAATGTCTCTTTTCCGGATGTATTTTCTTCATTCAATTTCTGCTGCGTATTGATGTAGATATTTATAAGATACGCAGCTGCCTGCTCCAGTTTTGCGGCGCGGTGCTTATCTATATTAGCAGCGGTTTTTTCTGTGCTGCCTTTCGGCGCAGCCGCTGTTTTACTGCTACTTTCATCGGATAATAAAATTTTTATCTTTTTTATTAAATCGAGTATTTTGCTGTTTTCCGCCGTAGGCTCTTTACTCTTATGCTGTTTTGAATTGAAAATGTTTTCCAACATTTTTTCCAATTTTTCAAGGGTTTTTTTTGTATATAAGCTGTTTTTGTCAGTTTTCAAGTTTGCGGGCAGATTATCTATTTTTGCTTTTTTGTTTTGTATATTCTTGCTTTTTTGGGCATCAAAAATGGTACTGAACACACCTTTCTTTACGCTTTTTATTTTTTTTCCGCTGGACTTGCCCTGGTTTATAGCTATACTTTCAATAAAGGTTCTTTTTATCATTCACATTCCTTTAAAAGTTTTATCGTCATGGATTACTTAGCAAACGATGTTCCAAATAAGGAGGCTACAGTATGAAATTATCATTGTCAGAGCAGATGAAGAAAATGGACAAAGAAGCAGTTGATGCGGGCATATATGATGTTGTTTTAATGGAAAATGCATCAATTAAATCATTTTATGAGATAACGAGCTATTTTGGTGATGTTGCGGGCCAAAGCTGCGTTGTGTTTGCAGGTTTCGGAAATAATGGCGGAGATTCATTGGCATTGGCAAGGCATCTGTATAATAATGGGGCAAATGTGTTTGTTTATATGCTGGGTTATAAAGACAGGCTGCAGGGTAATCTTGAGGTTAATTTTAATATAATAAGCAATATGAACATACCATATAAATTTGTTTATACGGATAGTGATTATAATAGCGGCCTCATCCAAGACTGCGATTTAATTATAGACGGCATATTCGGAACCGGTCTTTCAAGAAATGCCGAAGGAAAGTTTAAAGACGCGATAGATAAAATCAATAGTTCCAAAGCATTTGTTGTGAGCCTTGATCTGCCATCAGGCATAGCAGCCAATTCGGGTAAAATAATGGGCACAGCAGTAAAATCCGACCTAACGCCGACATTTGCTATGTCTAAGCCGGGCCATTTTTTATATCCGGGCAGATTATATTCCGGTAATGTCAGGGTTGTGGATATATCGACGCCGAGATATATAATAGATAACTTTGAGCCGGATTTCTACGCAATAACAAAAGATGATATTACATTGATAAATAGAGATGCAACATCTCACAAAGGCATTTTCGGGCATCTGTCTGTAGTAGGCGGTTCTTTGGGAAAATCCGGTGCTGTTATAATGGCAAGCCTCGGCGCATACAAAACAGGGGCAGGTTTGGTCAGCGCATGTATACCGGAATCTATTAATGCTGCATTTAAATCTAATATTCCTGAGGCCATGAGTTATCCGCTTAAAGATAATAATGGTTTTATATCAAAGGAATCTTCAGTCGATATGCTGAATTTTATATCGGATAAAACGGCTGTCAGCTTCGGTATGGGTTTAGGTATAACGGAAGACACAAAATATATAACCGAGCAGATAGTAAGCGTGAATAAGCCTTTAATAATAGATGCAGACGGTTTAAATTGTTTAGGCGGCAGCGTAGATCTGTTAAAAAATAGGACAAAATCCACGATAATAACGCCGCATCCCAAGGAATTCGCGCGCCTTGTTAATAAAACTACAAAAGATGTTATAGAAAACAGGCTTGAACTGGTTAAGAATTTTGCTAAGGAATATAACACAATTGTTGTTTTTAAAATGGCCGATACAATTATTGCTGATACCAATGGTAAAATTTATATTAACACATCGGGCAATCAGGGCATGGCAGTCGGCGGATCAGGTGATGTTTTAAGCGGTATGATAGGCTCATTTCTGGCACAAGGCTATAGCGCAATAGATGCCTGTAAGTATGGCGTTTTCCTGCATGGATTGTCGGCAGATTTAGCTCATAAAAAGGGTATAAGTTATGAATCTATGATGCCGGGCGATATAATAAACAATATAAACGAAGCGATTAAGTCAGTTATTTAATTGACCTTACGCAAAAATCACACTTGAGCAGATACTTAACATTCAAGTTTTTTTGCATTGAGTAT
>CAZOGA010000016.1:0-16661 GCA_964579095.1 uncultured Desulfurellales bacterium | reverse complement strand
TAATTTTACTTGGATAAATCTTGTGCTTTTCCTTAATTCAGAATCTAAAATCTAACATTTATAATTGTTTTTTTATCTCCCGCATTTTTACTTGAATTTCTTGACACATATTTTGCAATGTCGCTTAGAAGAAAATGATAAGCAGAGAAGAGCTGCATGAAAGTTGACCTTACACAAGAATTATACGCATTGTCGATTTAAACGAAGAAAAAGCGTTAAGAAAATCACATCTTCAATGAGGTTTCTTCGGAAGGATTGTGATTTTTAGCTTTTTTGAGTGTCCCTCTGGGGTAAATCGGCAGCGCAGAATTCTTGTGTAAGGTCGGTTAAAAGTATAATCCATAATTTAACATTTATAATTTAACATTTATAAGTGTGCATAGATTATCTTAAAGTTGAAAATATGTTTTTTCTATGCTATAAACCGTTGTAATCTTCTTGTGTGTTTTTCTCTATTATTTTCTATAAATGTTTGGGGGTGTTGGCGTGAAGTATGTGAAGTGGCTGGATGAGGTATCTGCAGACGATACAAAGATTGTAGGCGGTAAAAATGCATCATTGGGAGAAATGGTCAGAGAATTAAAAAAAGAAGGCGTGAATGTTCCTTTTGGTTTTGCCTTAACAGCAGAATCATACTGGTACGTTTTGGACAGCGGCGGAATAAGGGAAAAAATAAAAGAAACATTGGACAACTTAGATACACATAATATAAATGATTTAAAGGAAAAAACAAAAAAAGCAAGGGAACTGATAATAAATGCGGGCATTCCTGATGATTTATATGCGGAAATCAAAGAAGCCTATGAAAAATTAAGCAAATTATACGGTGAGGATGCATGTGATGTTGCCGTTAGAAGCTCAGCGACAGCCGAAGATCTGCCGGATGCATCTTTTGCGGGCCAGCAGGATACATATCTGAATGTTAAAGGAATAGACAGTGTAATAGAAAACACCAAAAAATGCTATGCATCCATATTCACGGACAGGGCAACCTCATACAGATATGATAAACATTTTGACCATTTCAAAGTAGGATTGTCCGTGGGAATCCAAAAAATGGCAAGAAGTGATCTCGCTGCAAGCGGCGTTATGTTTTCAATAGATACAGAAACGGGGTTTGACAAAGCTGTGGTGATCAATGCAAGCTACGGATTGGGTGAAAACATCGTCGCAGGCAAGGTAAATCCTGATGAATTCATGGTGTTTAAACCCCTATTAAATAAAGGGTACAAACCTATAATTAAAAAACAGCTGGGTTCAAAGCTTACCAAGGCCATATACGATGAAAAAGGCGGCATAAAAGATGTGGAAACAACTGACGAAGAAAGAATCAATTTCGCGTTGACCGACGAAGATATACTGACGCTTGCAAAATGGGCAGTCATTATTGAAAAACACTATTCCGATAAAAACGGCAAATACACCCCTATGGATATAGAATGGGCAAAAGACGGCATAAGCAATCAACTGTTTGTTGTTCAGGCAAGACCTGAAACTGTTCAATCGCAAAAAAAACTGAATATTTTGGAAACGTACAAACTCAAAGAAAGCGGCAAAAAAATAGCCGAAGGTATAGCGGTAGGAAGCAAGATTGCAACGGGTACTGCACATGTGATTATGGATTCGAACGATATGGAGCAATTTAAAGACGGAGAGGTGCTGGTTACGGATATGACGGATCCGGATTGGGAACCTATCATGAAAAAAGCCTCGGCTATTATAACAAACAAAGGCGGAAGGACATGCCATGCCGCTATTATATCGCGGGAGCTTGGCGTTCCTGCAATCGTAGGGTGCGGCGATGTAACTAAGACAGTTAAAACAGGGGATGAGGTTACCATATCCTGCGCAGAAGGTGAAGAAGGATATATATATAGAGGTAAACTGGATTATACAATAGAAACATTGGATCTTTCTAAGATGGAGCACACAAAAACAAAGATAAAGCTAAATCTGGGAAATCCGTCAATTGCTCTGCAGTCTGCAGGCATACCAAACGACGGCATAGGGCTTGCAAGAACGGAGTTTATTATAAGTTCTTTCATACAGGTGCACCCCCTTGCATTAATACATTTTGGCGAACTGCATGATAAAGATGCCGAAGCAAAGATAGCAAAACTTACTGAAGCATATAATGATAAAACTGAATATTTTGTAGACAAATTGGCTCAAGGCGTGGCAATGCTTGCGGCAAGTGTTTATCCTAATCAGATATTGGTCAGGATGAGCGATTTTAAGACAAACGAATACGCAAATTTAATAGGCGGCGCTGAGTTCGAACCTGAAGAAGAAAATCCTATGATAGGATTTAGAGGAGCATCAAGATACTATTCCGATGCGTATAGAGATGGCTTTGCACTGGAATGTAAGGCTATGATAAGGGCAAGAGAAGAGTTCGGGTTTGATAATATAGCATTAATGATACCATTCTGCAGAACACCGGAAGAGGGCAAGAAAGTTATTGCCGAGATGGCTGCGAACGGATTGAAACAAAAAGAAAACGGGCTTGAAATATATGCAATGGCGGAGATTCCAAGCAATGTAATTTGTGCGGATGAGTTTTCGGAGATATTCGACGGATTCTCCATAGGTTCAAACGATTTGACCCAGCTTACCCTTGGTATAGACAGAGACTCAAGACTCGTAGCACATCTTTTTGACGAAAGACATATAGCAGTGAGAAGAATGATCTCTATGCTCATAAAAACAGCTAAAAAGCACAATAAACCGGTTGGCATATGCGGCCAGGGTCCGAGTGATTTTCCTGATTTTGCGCAGTTTTTAGTAAAAGAAGGTATAGATTCAATGAGCTTGAATCCTGACAGTATTATGAACACCAAGATAAAGGTCCTGGAGATGGAAAAAGAGTTGGATGCCGCTAACGGATAACAATATTGAAAAGTAGATAAAAATTTATTGTTAGGATGAAGAGGCAGTTTAAACTGCCTCTTTTTTAAGAAGGTCTATTATGTATGAAGATTCATATCATATTCTGAAAAATGGCGGTTTTGATTTTTTTGATATTTATGCGGAAAAATCAAAAAATCGTATTATAGAAGCAAAAAATAGACAAATAGAAAATATAAAAATAGGTATAGACGAGGGCGTTGGCGTAAGAGGCGTAAAGGGTCTGTCGACACTGTATTCATCATCAAATGACCCGTCAGGAAAAAGTGTATACGGTATGTCAAAATTTATCTCAAATATTTCAAATGTAAAAAATGGAATAAACAGTATTAAAAGCCCTCCTTCTACGTCAGTAGATTCCTACGGCGGATACCCGGCAGAGCTGGAAAAGATTAGAGAAATTTTTGATATCTTCAACACTAAAGCCTATAAATTCAACCAGATTAAACAGGTAAGCTTGACATATTCGGATAAACTGAAAAAAATTAGTATAATTAATGAAAAAGGCGTTTTACTTAGAGAAACAAGAATATATACAACGCTATTTGTTGAAATTACAGCAAGAAAAGGCGATGTTATCCAGACGGTCAGGCGGCCTTTTAGCGCACTCGGCGGATTTGACTTATTGAATGCGATAGATTTTAGCAACATTGCCGAAGAAAGCGTCAGCAAGCTGCTGCAGCTTATTGAGTCACCGAAATTGGAAGCAAAACAGATGTGCGTTATTTTGTCGTCGAAAGCCGGCGGAACAATGATTCATGAAGCCGTAGGCCACGGATTAGAGGCGGACTTGGTTTATGAGTCTATGAGCGTTTACAAAGACAGGTTGAATACGAAGGTCGCAAATGAAAAAATTACCGTTGTCGACGATTCTACAAAAAAATTTGCAAGAGGATCGTTCATATATGACGACGAGGGCACACAGGCTCAAAATACAGTCTTGATAAAAAACGGTATTTTAAAAAATTATATGTTTGACAAAACCTATGCCAAACTGGCCGGCATGTCCTCAACCGGCAACGGAAGAAGGGAATCATTTAAATTTGCGCCGATTGTAAGAATGTCCAACACCTATATTTTGCCGGGCAGTGACGACCCGGATAATATTATAGCCTCTGTTGATTACGGTCTGCTTGTTAAGCATATGGGCGGCGGACAGGTTAACCCGATAACCGGAGATTTTGTCTTTGAAGTTATGGAAGGTTACTTGATAAAAAACGGCAAGATCGGCCATATGGTACGCGGGGCAACGCTGGTGGGCAACGGGCCCAAGGTACTGCTCGACATAAATATGGTGGGCAGCGATTTCGGCACTGAAGTCGGAACTTGCGGTAAAGGCGGACAGGGCGTGCCTGTAACGGACGGCGAGCCAACATTAAAAATACCAAATATTTTGGTAGGCGGCAGCAAATTATAAAACAACGATATTGCTTACGCATAGCCTATGACGGATCGGACTATTCCGGATTTCAGACACAAAAAAACGCAAGGACAATTCAGGATGAGATAGAAAAAGCACTCTTTAAGATATATAAGAAGCAGATAAGAATAAACTATTCCGGCAGAACCGATAAAGGTGTCCATGCATTTTCTCAATATATAGATCTGGCGGCAGAGAATAATTTAAGCCCTTCCCAGCTGAAAATGGCGCTGAATGCCAACACAACGCACAACATAAGCGCCGATCAATGCTTTTTTGTAAATTCGGAATTCAACAGCAGATTTTTTGCACGCTATAGAGAATATACATATTTTATACATAACAAAAACGAGATCGATCCGTTTACATACAGGTATTCATGGCACATACCATACTTTCTGAATATAGAAAAGATGTGTAATATAAAACACTATTTTATTGGCGAGCAGGACTATAGATTTCTTGCGAATAGGCCGGATACAGATAATTTCGTACGTAACGTGCATTTCTTAAGAATAAAAAAATTCAGACATTTTATAATAATACATATTAGAGCAAACGGTTTTTTAAGAGGAATGGTGAGAAACATTGTAGGACTTTTGTCTGCATACGCTAAAAACGGGTTGAAAATAACAGATATCAAGGATATAATTAATGGTGGAAGATTATCTAATCTTAAAGCACCGGCAAAGGGTCTGTTTTTAAGCAATGTCAACTATTCTTTTAAGGAGTTAAGATGATAACAAAAGAAGAGGTTGCAAGGGTGGCCGATTTGGCAAGACTTGATTTGAGAGATGGAGAAGCAAAAAAATTTACAGAGCAGTTCAATACCATCTTTGAATATATGAAAGAGTTGGATGAGCTGGATTTAAATGACGTTGAGGCTGCATTTCATATAACGGAACTGCAGAATGTTTTTAGAGAGGACGTTCAGAAGGAATCTTTGGATAATAAGAGCGCTCTATATAATGCACCGGAAGCTGCCGAGGGTGCGTTTAAAGTACCTAAAGTGATTTAAGGAGACAATATGCATAAAAAAACACTACATGAGCTGATTGATTTAATAAATGGCGGAGAGATCACAGCAAACGATGTTTATAAAGACCTGCTGAAGAATATTGAATCTCAGGATAAACAGACGAACGCATATATCAGCGTTTTTAATGATGCAGAATGTGAAAATCCGGATGGAATTCTGCACGGGCTGCCCATAGCAATAAAGGATAATATGCATATCAAAGGAAGAAAAACAACCTGTGCATCTAAAATATTAGAGAATTTTACTGCCGTCTTTGATGCAGATGTTGTGACAAGGTTAAAAAACGCAGGCGCTTCTTTTATCGGAAAAAATAATATGGATGAATTTGCCATGGGATCATCTACAGAAACTTCATATTTCGGCGTAGTGAAAAATCCATGGGATCTAAGCTGTATTCCCGGCGGTTCAAGCGGGGGTTCAGCAGCAGCTGTTGCAAACGGCGAAGCCATTGCCGCTTTGGGCTCTGATACGGGGGGGTCAATCAGGCAGCCTGCAGCTTTATGCGGCGTTGTAGGATTTAAGCCCACATACGGCAGGGTTTCAAGATATGGACTTGTTGCATTTGCATCGAGTTTGGATCAAATAGGTCCTATTACAAGAGATGTTCAAGATGCAGCTATGCTTATGAATGTAATCTCCGGAAAGGATGAAAAGGATTCTACGAGTGCAGAGGTTGACGTGCCTGATTATACAGAATTTTTAAGCAGAAATATTAAAGGAATGAAAATAGGTGTTTATGACAAGATTCTCAAGGACTGTTCGCAAACTGTTGCGCACTCTATGGAAGAAAGCATCCAAACATACAAAGATTTAGGGTGTGAACTGGAATCCATTGACCTGCCCAACACGAAATACTGCGTTTCAGATTATTATATTATCGCTCCGGCTGAAGCATCAAGTAATCTGTCGCGCTATGACGGCATAAAATATGGATTTAGAAGCAGTGAGTATGACGGTTTATTGGATATGTATAAAAAAACACGTTCCGAGGGCTTCGGTGATGAGGTGAAAAGAAGGATTATGCTGGGAACGTATGCTTTATCCAGCGGATATTATGATGCATATTATCTAAAAGCGCAAAAATTGAGAAACTTAATCAAGCAGGATTTTGATAATGTATTTAAAAAATATGACTGCATCATAATGCCTACAACGCCGGCGGAAGCTTTTAAAATCGGCGAGAAAGTTAGTGATCCGCTGCAGATGTATCTATCTGATATATTTACAATCTCGGCGAATCTTACGGCAATTCCCGCAGTAAGTATTCCAAACGGCATCTCAAATGATCATCTGCCTACCGGCCTGCAGATATTATCGGACACGTTCAGGGAAGATCTGATTTTTAAATGCGCATACGCATTTGAGCAGGAACATGATTTCTATAAAAAAATACCTTTATCTTGAGGTTTATTATGAATGATACAGTATGGATAAGAATAGATTTAATTAACAAAGAAAGTTATATAGGATCTATTGACATTCCCAAATCGGAAGTGGGGGATGACCTGTTTGATTTTTTGGAAGAACAGGCATATATGGGATTAAAATTGGAAAATGTCCATATATATTCAGAGGAAAACGGCTCAATTGAGCTTACCCCTTTAGAAAACGAAGATTCCATATATAAAAGTACTATGCTTATATTAAACATAGACAATATTTTAACGCTAAAATTTATAAAAGAAAATGCGAGCATCTTAAAACGGTTAAAAATAAAAAAGAGATGCGGTAAATTTAGGAGCAAAAATAATGTGCTTAAGTTAAGCATTGTAAAAAAGGGGAGTTGATATGAACCTGAATAAAAAAGATGTTATAGATGCCCTGTATAACGTAGTTGATCCTGAGCTCGGATTAGATATTGTGAATTTGGGATTTATATACGGCGTGGAGATAGATAAAGATAATAGAGTAAAAATCACAATAACGCTCACAACGCCCGGATGCCCGTTAAATGTGCCGATACAAGAGGATATAACCACAAAATTAGAGAGTATAGGCGCTACGGATGTTTTTGTTGATGTCGTGTGGGATCCCCCATGGAATCCTTCAATGATGAGCGATGAATCAAGAAAAAAACTGCTCGGGGAATAATTGACTATCGGATGCGCTGTTATAACATACAATGAAGAACATATAATCGAAAAAACACTGAAAAGTGTCGCCTTCTGTGATGAAATTGTTGTGGTAGATTCAGGTTCATCGGATAATACTCTCAGCATAGCGAAAAAGTACGGCAGCAGGCTCTATTATAAAGATTGGGAAGGATATGGGAAGCAGAAAAATTTTGCAATTTCCAAGCTTTCCACTGATTGGATTTTATCGATAGATGCAGATGAAATAGTTACGCAAGAATTGGCTTATGAAATACAAAGTACAATAAAAAAGACCATGCAAGATGCTTTTTTGGTAAATATACAGCTGGTGTTTATGGGCAAGCCTCTTAAGTTCGGCGGAACATATCCTGATTATCATTTGAGGCTTTTTAAAAATGGTATGAGATTTGAAGAGGACAACGTGCATGAAAAAATCAAGCAGAAAGGAAAGAAACTGAAAAATAAAATTTTACACTACAGCTACGATAATCTATCAGATTATATGGATAAGTTTAACAAATATACTTCGTTAATTGCTGCGGGACACCGCTCTAACGGTAAGCGAGTTTCTGTTTTTTTCCCTTTTTTTAGGATGTCATATGAATTTTTTAAGCGTTTCTTCCTGCAACTTGCATTTTTAGATGGATATAGAGGCTCAATATATGCACTGCTATCGTCCTTTTACACCTTTGTAAAATATGCAAAGCTAATTGAGCTAAATAAAAAATGATCTACGCAATAACTGCCGCACTCGCAATACTCATATTTCTAATGCGCTTCAACTTCTTTAGAAAACCGCAAAAAGGCATACTTATACTGCTTTACCACAGAATCTCAGATGAGAAAACGAACCATTCGCTTGATAAATTCAGTATATCACAGCAGGTTTTCAAAAAACAGCTATCTGCACTCAAAAAGCACGGGTATAGATCTATATCACCTTTTGAAATAGATGATATCGCTGAGAAAAAATTATATTTAAAACAAAAGTTTGTTCTTATAACCTTTGATGACGGATACAGAGACAATATCTATGCTGCAGAAATCTTAAGAGACTTCGGTATGACCGGACTATTTTTTATATCTACGGCATATATCAGCAAACAATATAATGGTGTTGATATGCTGAAAATTGATGATATCAAAAAACTTAAAAAAATGGGGATGAATGTAGGAAGCCATTCGCATCTTCATAATAAGCTATCAGAATTAAGCAAAGATGAGATAGCACAACAGATACAAACATCTATAGAAATATTAAAGCAATTTCAAAATATTGAGGATTTTGCTTATCCTTACGGCAATATAAATTACAACGTGATAAATGTATTGAGAGATTTAAAGGTAAAACGGGCTTATGTAATACGGCAAAAAAAATATCTGCCCAATCAGCATAATAGCCTAAATATCCCGAGGTCTATAATAAGAAACAAAGATAATGCAATGGACTTTTATTTAATTATGACAAGAGGGAGAGCGCATTTTTAAGTAGAAGTTAATTTTTTCTTGACTTATTGTTATTCTTTCATATAATTTTCAATAGAATTTAAATGTTAGTTTATTTATTATTGTAATTAAAGGGCTTGTAGTTTTTGTTTTAATTATTCTATTTTTGTTGGAGGTGTTTTATGGCTGAAGGAAAGGTTGCTAATCCCGGACCATTGGGATTAGGCGGATTTGCTCTGGCGACGTTCGTTTTAAACGTTCATAACGCCGGATTGGTGCCAGCAGGGCTGGACGCCGCACTGCTTCTCGGTATGTTCTACGGCGGATTGGCGCAGTTGATTGCAGGCGTGCTGGAAATGAGAACAGGAAATACATTCGGGCTGTGCGCATTTGGGTCATACGGAGCATTCTGGATAGCGCTTGTATTTTTAGTCCTGTTTGTCAGGTGGGGATGGATACCGGAAGCATCTTTGGGCGGCGCATTAGGAATAACGCTGATTGCCTGGACAATATTTACGACGATCCTGACTATTGTAACATTTAAAACCGGACATGCCACATTGATAGCCATCTTTGTTCTACTGGACATCTTGTTTATCTTACTGGCTATAGGACACTATTCAGGCAGCGCTGCAATTCACCACATCGCAGGATGGGAAGGCATTTTAACGGCAATTGTTGCATGGTATGGTATGTGGGAAGGTCTTAACGCACAATTTATCGTAACTACAGAATAAAATAAAACAACATTTAATGAGGATTTTAAAGAGCGTAGAGCATAAGTTTCTACGCTCTTTTTGTGTTATAAATGAATTTTAAGGGGGATTGATACAGCAATGAAAATGTCTGAAAAGATTAGAACATACAGAAAGAAAAAAGGTATGACGCTAAAGGTGCTTGCAGGGAAAATAGGCTGTACGGATGCATATATTTCTCAAATAGAGACGGGCAAGGCTATGCCTTCAATAAGCATATTAAGAAAATTGGCTGATGCATTGGAAACTCAGATAAAAGACCTGCTGAGTGACGAGGAACAGCAGGATAAATTTTTTCTATCAAAAGAAGAAAGAACACAAATCATATATCCCGGCAGTCACATAATAGCGGAACTGCTTGTCTCAAAAATATCAAATAAGGCGATGGAGCCTCTCTATAAGGTTATTCCTGTTGCCTGTAAGTCACAGGGAGAACATAGACACGCTGGTGAAGAATTCGGCTATGTTCTAAAGGGTAAATTAGAGCTGAAAATAGGCGATCAAATCAAGACTTTAGAACCGGGTGACAGCTTTTATTTTTCAAGTTCGATCCCCCATTCTTATAAAAATGTCGGGGATGTCGATATTGAAACAATTTGGGTAGTTAGCCCGCCTGTATTATAAACGGTAAAGATTTAGGGCAATACCGTTAACTTCATAACTATCGACTATTTTTATCTGCGTTAAGTTAATTTTAGGCGATGTAAAGTGTATTAAAAAATGTGCTTTTAATTGACTTATATTTTTTAAAAAAACAGGGGTTACGTTAACTCCTCTTGCCGTAATATATTCTACGTTAAGCGGCTTATTTTTTAAGGTCAATGATTCTAATGCTGTGTTAATTACGTTGCATTTTAAACTCAATTTATTAAATACATAATTCAGAAATGCTGTTTTCTTATAATTTTTTTCTAAGCAGGAAATATCTATATTTCTATTATATATTTTTATAGGCACAGCAGGAAAACCTCCTCCGGAGCCTATATCTAATATTTGTTTTTTCACATTGCCGATTAATTTAAAAAAACTTAGTGATGGGATCAATAGTTTATCAACGATATTCTCATCCGTCATCTTTTGAGATATCAGGTTGGATGTTCTATTCCATCTCTTAAGCTGAAATAAATATTCTGTAAAATCATTTATATTTTCTTTAGATAGGTTGAATTTCTCAAACCTGTATTCAAGCAGAGCTTTTAATTTTTCTCTCATCCCTTTTCTTTATATATATCAGAAGCAAAGAAACGGCAGCTGGAGTAACTCCCGACATACGCATAGCCTGCCCTATTGATTTGGGTCTTATATCCATTAATTTGCCTTTAACCTCATTAGAGAGCCCGCCTACTTTACTGTAATCGAAATTTTTTGGTATAAAGAGAGATTCATATTTCCTAAACTTTTCTATCTGCTGATGCTGAAGTCTAAAATATCCTTCATATTTTATCTGAATTTCAACCTCTTGCTTAATAAAAGAATCTAACTCTTCAAGATCCGGAATAAGTTTTTTTAAGTCATTATACTGAATTTCTACTCTGCGGAGTAATTTTGCAAGGTCGGTTTTTGTTTTTATAATTTCTGTTCCCATATCCTTCAGCTTAAGATTGGATACCTTCGTAGGAAATATGTAGGTATTTTTCAATTTATGAATGCTTCTTTCTATTTTCCGTTCATTTTCCTTAATTTGCTCAAAATATGTCTTATCTATTAATGATAGATCGTAAGACTTTTTCGCCAGGCGCAGCTGCGTGTTATCTTCTCTTAATAACAATCTGTATTCAGCACGGGACGTAAACATCCTATACGGCTCTTTTGTGCCTTTTGTAACAAGATCATCTATCAAAACACCTGTGTATGCTTCGTCCCTGCCTAAAATCAGCGGATCTCTGTCTTGCACATACAAAGCTGCATTTATACCGGCCACTGCACCCTGAGCTGCCGCTTCTTCATAACCGCTTGTGCCGTTAATTTGCCCCGCCAGAAATAAACCGCGGATTTTTTTTGTTTCCAATGAATGTTTTAACTGTGTAGGATCTACAAAATCATAATCTATGGCATATCCCGGCCTCATAATTTCAACATCTTCCAATCCCTTAATACTTCTTAAAAAAGCCAGCTGCACATCATACCCCAAAGATGTATGAAGCCCGTCTGCATATATCTCCGTCGACCCCTCATCCTGGGGCTCTAAGAAAATTTGATGTCTCGGTTTGTCATAAAATCTAACCACCTTATCTTCTATAGACGGGCAGTATCTTGGACCTAATGATGAAACCATTCCGCTATATAACGGTGACTGATCCAGATTGGATAAAATAATATTATGAGTATTCTCATTTGTATAAGCGAGATAGCACGGCATATTGGGCCTATTAAAATTTTCTGTTTTAAAAGAGAACGGGATTGGATCATCATCACCAAGCTGGGCTGCGAGCACGTCGAAGTTTATCGTCCTGGCATCTAATCTCGGAGTTGTTCCAGTCTTTAATCTGCCTACTCTCAGCCCCAAAGAGCGCAGACTATCAGATAATTTTATGGACGGCGGTTCCCATGCCCTTCCTGCACTATACTCATTTAAGCCTATAAATATTTTACCTTTCATAAAAGTCCCAGTCGTAACAACAACAGCACTGCATAAATACTCATTGCCTATATTTGTTTTAACGCCTGTTATTTTGCCGTTCTCCTCCAAAATCTCATCTACGGTGGCCTGTTTCATATCAAGATTATCCTGATGTTCCATAACATGTTTCATTCTCAATCTATAAGCCGGCATATCAGCCTGCGCACGCGATGACCAGACAGCAGGACCCTTGCTTTTATTCAATATTTTAAACTGCAGACCTGTTTCATCAATATTTCTTGCCATCTCTCCGCCGAGCATATCTGTTTCTTTAACAAGGTGTCCCTTAGCCAATCCGCCTATAGCCGGATTGCAGCTCATAGCACCTATGGAATCCAAATTGATTGTTATCAATAGTGTTTTCATTCCCATTCTTGCAGCTATTAGAGAAGCTTCGCACCCTGCATGACCTCCGCCTATAACAACTACATCATACTTTTTCGGATAAAACATTATCTCTCCCTAAAATGTTTCACGTGAAACATTTTATTTACCCACACAAAAATTTCTAAACATAACATCCAGCATATCCTCTGTTGTAATCTTACCTATTATCTCATCAAGTATATCAATTAATCCCGTTATTTCCACAGAAATGAGCGTCGGGTCAATCTCAGCTTTTACATCATTAAATAAACTATTGCACAATTTCAGCCCCTCTTTTAATGTAACAATCTGAGAAGCATTCAACGAAACAATCTCACTATCCGCCACGCTGCCTACAGCAATCTGCTCCAGTTTATTGATTAATTCTTTTAACCCATAATTTGTCTTACATGAAATCTCAATTTGTCTTTTAAAAGGTATAACGCTTTTATCAAATAAGCCGCTTTTATCATCGTATTTATTGAGTACCGCAATAACTGTATTTGAGTTTTTTTGAAGTGTGTTTATAATATCAAAATCTTCCTCATCTAACTGCGAAGAGAGATCAAACAGTACCAAAATAATATCCGAGTTTTTAATTGCATTAACTGTGCGCTGTATGCCCAAATTTTCTATTATGTCATCTGATGATTTTCTTATACCGGCAGTATCGAGCAGCGTGAAAGGTATACCCTTAATAGTCAGCTGCTCCGACACCACATCCCTTGTTGTTCCGGGAATATCTGTTACAATAGATCTGTCTATTCCCGTAATCTTGTTTAAAAGGCTGGACTTGCCGACATTAGGCTTGCCGACAATAGAAATTTTCATACCGTCAAAAAGACTTTTGCCTGATTGCGAAGCACGTAGTATAAATGATAGCCGTTTATAAATATTATTAAGCATATTTAAGCGCTTTTTCTTTGAAAAATCGCTTAATGCTTCATCTGCATGGTCTATATTAACCTCATTTTCAGCGAGCAAAAGTAGAATATTTTTTCTAATGTCTTCTATCTCATTTGAGAAATTCCCCTTTAATTGAAGCTGCGCAGCATGCAGCGCCCTCACACTTTTTGCAGAAATAACTTTTGCTACAGCTGCAGCCTGGGATAGATCCATCTTCCCATTCAAGAATGCTCTCTTTGTGAACTCTCCAGGCTGTGCCATTCTAGCCCCCATGCTTAAAATCAGCTGTAAAACAGTATTTGAAACCATTAATCCGCCATGACAGCTTACCTCAAAGGAATCCTCTCCTGTGTATGAATGGGGAGACTTAAAAACAGACACCAGCACCTCATCAATGATAGCTCTGTTGTTGTCAAGAATATGTCCGTAATATACCCTTTTATCTTGAAATTTTATGTTTTTTCTGCTGAAGATTTTTTTTAATATGCCATAGCATCCGTAACCGGAAACCCTTATTACGGCTATTGCGGATTCGACATATCCTGTGGCAATAGCCGTAATAATATCATCATGCATTTTTCTCTTTTGCTTTAAGAATTTTAGAGTCTATAAAAACCTGCTGCACTATCGTCAATATATTATTTGTTGCCCAGTAAATAACAAGTCCGGACGGAAAACTCAAAAACATAACGGTAAAAATTAGAGGTAAAAATGCCATAATTTTTGCCTGAGACGGATCCATAGTGGTTGGGGTTAGTTTCTGCTGAAAATACATAGTAGCACCCATTATTATAGGCAGAATATAGTATGGATCTTTCGCACTTAAATCAACAATCCAAAAATAAAACGGGGCTCCCCTAAGTTCAATTGCATTTAACAGAACATTATAAAGGGCAAAAAATACAGGTATCTGAATAATTACAGGCAAACACCCGCCGAAAGGATTAACTTTGTGCTGCTTGTATAGTTCCATAGTGGCTTTATTGACCTGGTCCGGTTTACCCTTATATTTATTTTTCAACTCTTTGAGTTTAGGCTGCAGTTTAGACATCTCTCTCATCGACTTAAACGATTTGAAACTCAAAGGATAAAACAGCAGGCGGATCAGGAATGTCAGTATAATAATAGCAAGTCCATAATTGCCGAAAACTGAATAGAGCATATTAAGCACATACAATAGAGGCTTACCTATAAAACCGAACATACCAAATCTTATAATTCTGCTTAGATGATGATCAACGCCCTGCATTATCGGTTTGCTTTTCGGACCGCCGAATATCATAACTGTAGATGGAGTAGTAAAATTTGCATAAATATAATGATCCTTATCCACGCTTGTCGATCCGGCGGCAATAGCATTTTTGCCCTCGGGCAAAAATGCAAAACAAAAATATTTGCTTTCCAGTGCTATCCAACTTATATCCCCGCTGTCGTGAGGTATTTTTGCGTCCTTTTTTATTTTGTCTTTTATAAGGGCAACTGCACCGAGGTGAGAGTATCTGCCTGCCTCTAAATCACCGAGATTTGGACCTGCGTATAAGGAAAATGCCTCATTCACTTTTTTGCCGTCTCTATATACACTAATCTTCAAACCCATAGTATAGCTGTCGTTTTTAAAGGTGTATTTCTTTATTATTTTGATGTTTCCATCTGTCTTAACTAAGACCAGCGCTGCCTCCGGATGTTCTTTGTCTATTTTTATATCATTATTATCAGTGTGATAAGTTTGGCTCTGCTCCATAGATTCAACGTCTTTTGATTGAAACACGCTCTCAAGTGTATGATAATTACCCTGTGAGTTTATAAGCTCCACCTGATGTTTATGGAAAACATATTTTTTGAGCATAAGGCTCTCTAAAGATCCGTCTAAATTGGAAATATGTGCTGTATACATATCTGTTTCAACGGTGATCAACTGTTTTTTTCTATTATAATCGCTTTTCGGCTGCTTATTATGAATATTCACCGCATTAACCTGTTTAGGAATTTCTCGTTTCTGGCTATCTTTAAGCTGGATGGTGCTGCTGCTGTTTTTGTGTGCTTTATTATTACTTTTGCCGCCATATGGATTTAAAAAATATGTATAGCCGGCTATTAAAACAACAGTAATTAATATTGCAATAATCGCCCTTTTTTCATTATTTTCCATTTTTACCTCTTTTTTTAAAATTTATCAGCGGTTTTTCGGGTGGATCATATCCTCCATTGGTCCATGGACCACATCTTAAAATTCTATAGATGGACATTAGCAGGCCTTGAAACGGTCCGAACTTCTTAATGGCTTCTATCGAATAGTTGGAACAAGTTGGATAAAATCTGCATGATCCGGGAAACATTATAGAAATATATTTCTGATAAAACCTGATGCACCCTATAAACAACTTAGAAAATAAATTATGCAGTCTCATTTCCGTTTATTGATTTCAGAGCCTGTAGAAAATCAGCATTAACATCTTTAAAAGATCTATGTAAAAGAGCTCTCCTTGCCACTAAAATAATATGATAATTATTTTTTAAATATTGCTGGTTAAGTCTGACAACTTCTCTTAAAACCCTTTTTGCTCTGTTGCGGGCAACGGCATTCCCCACCTTTTTACTTGCTACAAATCCGATTTTAAAGTCTTTATCACTTAAAGCAAAGAGCACAAAACTACCCTTTACTACCTTATCCCCTCGGTTATAAATTAAACGAAATTCTTTATTACTAAGTGTAGAATATCTGACACTTAGACAGTCAATCTTTTTCTTCCCTTTGCCCTTCTCGATGACAACACCTTTCGTCCGCTTACAGTTTTTATTCTTGATCTAAATCCATGAACACGCCTTCTCCGCGTATTGTGCGGCTGATAAGTTCTTTTCATAACTAACCTCCAAAATTCTTCAAGCGAAAGGAGTATACTTAAATTCCTTAAATTTTCAACTTTTATATTAATATAGCCAATTTCGTCAGTAAATATCAAAAAAGATAAAAAATTGTAGCTGACCTTACACATTTTAAATAAATAAAGTGCTCATTTCTAAATTTTCCCGTTTAGGTTTTTCTATCTTCAATCTTAGAAGCTTGTATATCCAAGCAGAATTAAGTTATTCGAAATGTCCCTTTAATTCC
>CAZOGA010000015.1:0-16792 GCA_964579095.1 uncultured Desulfurellales bacterium | reverse complement strand
TTTCTGCATATAAGCTCATACTTGTTATTTTGGGCATCCTCAAGTGTATCGTTGTCATCCTTAAAATATGCACTCGAGTATGTCATACTCTTGTCAAGCATAAGCTTATAAAAATCATTTCCAAGATCATAATGGCGGGATATATTATCTTTTGCTTTATGTTTGCTGTTTATGGTTTTTATGTTATTTATAAGCATTTCTACCATTGTTTTAGAGGGAAGTTTTAACTTAGGTATCTCAGCTTTATATTCCAACGACAGCAGTGATTGCAGATCGCCGTTCACAATAATGTTGCCGTTCATGTAGTTCTCACCAAAACCAAGAGACGTTTCTTTTGCAATATCACCAATCGCATTGGGTGTTTTTATAATCAGCTGAAATTCCGGTTCTCCTTTTCCGAATTTAACTTTTTCGCCATCCCAATAAACAACTTCGCTAGGAATGCTGTCTGAAACCTGATTTAAAATTCCATTTATGATTTTTTTCAACGCTCCCCTCCTTTATATTAACTCATTCATTATCAATAATATACTGAGAATTACAAAAGTCAAATTGTGAAAATAATTTGTTATAAAATGAGTTTTATGATAGAAATATAACTTGAATTATAGAGGTGGTGTTTATGAAATATGGTGAAAAAGCAGTTAATGATGCTCAGTTAGAGGTTTGGGAAAATAAGCACACAGAAAATAGTTACAATATAAATTTGGAGTTTCCCGAGTTTACCTGTCTTTGTCCGAGAAGCGGATATCCTGATTTTGCTGTTATAAAAATACGGTATATACCTGACAAATATGTGGTGGAACTAAAGTCCGTAAAACTTTATCTGAACAAATTTAGAAATATGTACATATCCCATGAAGACTCCACAAATGAGATATATAACGAGCTTAAAAATACATTGAAGCCCAAATTTATTGAGGTTACAGGTGATTTTGCGCCACGCGGAAATTTAAAAACCATCATTAGAATAAATTCTAAAGATAATAAAGGGGATTAACATGGATAGTAAAACAATAAGAAGGATCATCAGCGGCAACGAAGCCGTAGCAATCGGTGCATATAAGGGCAATGCACATTTTGCAAGCGGGTACCCCGGAACTCCTTCATCAGAAATTTTAGACTATTTTAAACAATTCAAAGGAGTTATAGCACAGTGGGCATCAAATGAAAAATCCGGTTTGGAAGCAGCATTGGGTGCATCTATAGCCGGTGCAAGAAGTTTTGCAACTATGAAGCATGTTGGACTAAATGTTGCAGCGGATCCGTTAATGACAAGTGCATATACCGGAATTAATGCCGGCTTTGTTGTTGTCACTGCAGATGATCCGGGTATGCACTCATCGCAGAATGAGCAGGATAATAGATATTATGCAAAATTTGCCAAATTGCCCATGTTAGAGGCGTCTGATGCATATGAAGCTATGGCCTTTATGCAGTACGCTTTTGTTTTAAGTGAAAAATTCGATCTGCCTTCTATTATGCGGCTTACTACACGTATTTCGCATTCACTCGGCGTAGTCAAATATGATCCGGGAAGATTAGATAATGAAAAAGCGCTTAAGCTGAAAAAAGACTTTCAAAAATATGTTATGATTCCTGCAAATGCTATAAAAAAGCACAAAAGTTTATTGAAAAAAATAGAGGAATTAACAATATACTCCAACGAGTCGCCCATCAACAGAATTATAAAGGGCAAGTCAAACGTAGGTATAATAACAAGCGGGATATCTTATGATTATGCCAAAGAAATACTGCCTGATGCACATTTTTTTAAGGCGGGGTTAACCTATCCGATGCCTTCTGAAAAAATTAGAAAATTTGTAGAAAGTGTGGATAAAGCAATTGTTATAGAAGAACTTGAGCCGTTTATGGAAGAGGAGCTGAAGATCGCAGGTGTAAAAGTTGAGGGGAAAAAATACTTTCCTTTAGACGGCGAATTGAACTTAGACATCGTAGAAGAGGGTCTCAAAAAATGCGGATTCATTAAGAAAGATAAAAGCAGGGTAATCTTTGAGGATTTTGAACTGCCCAAAAGACCACCTGCATTATGTCCGGGATGTCCGCACAGGCCTATATTTGATATACTGCACACACTTAAGGCATACGTTGCGGGCGATATAGGGTGCTACACTTTGGGGGCTATTGCGCCTTTGTCTGCTATGCATACAACTGTTTGTATGGGTGCAAGCATATCTATGGGAATAGGTGCATCAAAAGTTCAAGATGAGGAAAAAATTGTCAGCATAATCGGCGATTCAACATTTTTTCATACAGGTATTCAGCCGCTTGTTGATGCATATGTGAACAGTGCAAAATTTACAATAATAATTTTGGATAACAGGATAACTGCCATGACAGGCGGACAGCCCAATCCGTCAAGCGGTTTTAATCTTAATAATAAAGAGTTCAAACCTGTAGAAATAGCCGCTTTGGCCAGAACGATAGGCATAAAACGTGTTTTTGAGGTTGATCAATATGATTACGAAAAAACTAAAAAAATCATAGAAAGAGAAATTAATACTGATGAGTTGAGTGTCATAGTTGCTCTGAGGCCGTGTGTGCTGGCGCCGAGAAAGATTAAGGACGCGCCGCTTGTTGTGACGGATAAATGCATAGGGTGTAAACGATGTTTAAGAATAGCTTGCCCTGCTATAGATTTTACTAATAATATGGCCGTTATCAATGCGAATCTGTGCACCGGGTGCAATGTGTGTCAAAATGTGTGTCCTGTTAATGGAGCCATAATAAAAAAATAATGGGGAACAAAAATGGATATTAAAAGTATTTTATTCGCAGGTGTGGGCGGAGACGGCATTATAACAGCCTCTAATGTAGCTGCAATGGCCTGCATGCTTGCCGGTTTTGATGTAAAAAAAAGTGAAATACACGGGATGAGTCAAAGGGGAGGCTCTGTTTCCGCTTCCGTTAGATTCGGTGAAGCAGTATATTCTCCAACTGATGCATTGGGCCGCGTTGATTATATATTCGCAACGGAAAAAATAGAAGCCTTAAGGGCATATAAATATTTAAATAGCGGCTCGATCGGTATAATAAATGACAGAATAGTTCCTATTATAAATCAAGAAATAGATGCAGAAGATATAGATAAAAAATTGGAAAATGTAAAAATAAAAAAAATCGTGAGGAACTTTGCAGGGGATGCCAAAAAATTTGATAATCTGAAGGTTATAAATACTATTATGATTGGCGTGCTGTCATGTTATATGCCATTGGAAAAAAAATATTTTACAGAAGCTATAAATAAGATAATACCGAGAAAAATTCTCACTTTGAATTTAGACGCATTCTATAAGGGTATTTTAATAGGAGAAAAATACCAGAAGTAAAAATTTCTTATGAGAGAGGTTAATTGATGAAAGAAGATAAATACAACCCGAATTTCGAGCAGAAATGGTATGAATATTGGGAAACAAACGGTTATTTCAAGCCTGAAATAAATAAAAATGGAAAACCGTTCAGTATTGTTATACCACCGCCTAATGTAACGGGCGTTTTGCATATAGGACATGCACTCAACGAAACACTGCAGGATATAATCGTTAGATATAGGCGAATGAAGGGCGATGCCGTATTGTGGCTGCCGGGAACCGATCATGCCGGTATTGCAACACAGCATATGGTTGTAAAACACCTATCAGAACAGGGAATAGCAAAGGAAGATATAGGGCGGGAAGCATTTATAGAAAAGGTATGGGAATGGAAGAAAAAATACGGCAATAGAATTGTTGATCAGGTAAAGAGATTGGGTTCAAGCTGCGACTGGTCCCGGCTCAGGTTTACAATGGATGAGCAGTTGTCTAAAGCTGTAAAAAAGGTGTTTGTTCAATTATATAATGAAGGACTGATATATAAAGACAACTATATGGTGAATTGGTGCCCTAAATGCCATACTGCATTGAGTGATTTGGAAGTAGAGTATAAAGAAGAGTCGGGCAAGCTGTTTTACATCAGATATCCTTATGAAGATGGAGAGGGCGGCATTATAGTGGCAACTACGCGTCCGGAGACAATGTTCGGAGATACGGCTATTGCTGTTAATCCTAATGATGAACGGTATAAAGATGAAGTAGGTAAAAATGTTATCATACCCATAAAAAATAAAACAATACCTATTATTGCAGATGAATATGTTGATAGTGCTTTTGGAACAGGAGCCGTTAAAATAACGCCGGCGCACGACCCGAATGACTTTGAAGTCGGCAAAAGACATAACCTAAATATTGTTAAAGCAATAGATGATATGGGAAGAATGACTGAGGAGGCGCTGCACTATTTTAATAAAGACAGGTTTGAGTGCAGATCGCTTTTAGCCAACGAGCTTGAAGGCAAAGGATTTATTACAAATATTGCAAATCATAAACACTCTGTCGGGCATTGTTACAGATGCCATGCGACAATAGAGCCCTATATTTCAGAACAATGGTTTGTCAAAACAAAGACACTGGCAGAAAAAGCAATAGAGGCTGTTGAGAATGGAAGCACGAAGTTCGTTCCGAAAAATTGGGAGAAAACGTATTTTGAGTGGATGCATAATATCAGGGACTGGTGTATCTCAAGGCAAATATGGTGGGGACATAGAATTCCTGCGTATAAGTGTTCGAACTGCGGCAGATACACCGTTTCTGAAGATGAGCCCAAATCGTGTAAATATTGCGGCAGTAAAAATTTGAAGCAGGAAGACGATGTGCTTGATACATGGTTCTCATCAGCTTTATGGCCATTTTCCACACTTGGATGGCCGGACAAAATAGATGATTTAGCAAAATTTTATCCTACTAATCTGCTTGTTACCGGTTTTGACATTATCTTTTTTTGGGTAGCACGTATGATGATGATGGGTTTGCATTTTATGGGTGATGTGCCGTTTAAAGATGTTTATATTCATGCTTTGGTGCGTGATGAAAAGGGATCTAAAATGAGCAAAACAAAGGGCAATGTGATTGACCCTATGGATGTGATTAACAAATACGGTGCCGATTCGCTGCGTTTTACCCTATCCATGCTCGCAGCTCAAGGCAGAGATATAAAATTATCCGAGGACAGGATTGACGGATATAGAAAGTTTATGAATAAAATATGGAATGCTTATAGATTTATAGAACTGAATACAAAAGACATTGATGTAAGCGTGAAACCGGAGAAACTCTCACCTGCCTCTATCTGGATAAAATCAAGACTTGCAAAAACTATTCAAAGAGTTGAAGAATCACTAAAAAAATATAAATACAATGATGCAGCTGATGCCGTTTACCAATTTATATGGCATGAATTCTGCGATTATTATATAGAGATGAGCAAGGTTCATATGAATGATGACTATTCACATGCAGTGAAATATACCTTGCTTGAAGTATTCGAGTCAACAATGCGTTTACTGCATCCGTTTGCACCGTTTATTACTGAAGAATTGTGGCAGAAACTGCCGAATAAAACAGGTGAGTCAATAATGATTGCAGAATACCCGATACCTGTTATGCCGGAATTTGGTGAAAAGGTTGAAGAGTCAATGGATATGGTTATAGATATTATAAAAGCTATTAGAAATTTAAGGGGTGAAAACTCCATTACGCCCGCAAAAAAAATAAAAATTTATCTAAATATAAAAAATGAAAGGCTGAGTTCCGTTATAATGGAATTTAGAAATTATATACACGCTTTAGCAAATGTCGGTTCTTTGTCTACAAAAAATCAGCCTGATGAACAATGTTTGGTGTACTCGACGATATACGGGGATATATATTTGCCTGTTGAAGGAAATATAGACACTGAGCTGGAGATAAACAGATTGACAAAACTATTAAAAAAATATGAGAAATCTTTAGTTTTTTTGAATTCCCAATTGTCCAATCAATCGTTTTTGGAACGTGCTCCTGAAAAACTTATAAAAGAAAAGAGGGCAGAATTAGATGAGATTTCGGAAGTCTACAATAAAACAAAACAAAGAATAAAAATACTAAAGGGGTGAACATGAGAAAGATACTGCTCGTTTTGTCCATACTTGCAATATTTACCATTCCGTCATTTGCAGATGTTTACGACAATACCGCAAATGATATCGTGAAGAAACTTTATGTAACCAAAGGGAAAATAGTAGATGTGAAGAATGGATATGTAATATTAAACAAAGGCTCAGACAACGGATTGGACAAACACTATTTTTTATATATATACAGAGATGAAGGCAGTTTTAAACCATTTAATTCGGAAGAAACAGTAAAATTAACCAAAGGCATAGCCTATGCAGATATTGTGCAGGTAGACAAAAACAGATCAAAAGCCAAAATCACATCCGGGACGGCACAAGAGAATAAATATCTTATAGGACTCGGCATAATATCAAATGGCACAAAAGAAATAATAGGCACTCCGAGAATTAACGACCAATGGATAGCCGGTAAAAGTAAATACAGAACGATACTTATTACAAGAAATCCGATAATTTATAGATCATTATCTCAGTCTCTGCAGCATACAGAAAAATTTCTTGTAGTTAATCCCGATGAGGTGAAAATATATTTAACGCAGGAACACATAAGTTCGATCAACAACGGCGAAACTATAAAAAAACTTGCAAGAAGAGCAAATGCTGATTTGGTAATAAATTTAAGCAGCACTACGCAATATAATAACTTGAAGTACAAAATATATAATGGATATTCAGGGCAGGCTATATATTCATCTAAGCAGCCTATTGATAAGAATTCAAAAGATATGCTGATCAGCCAAAAGGAGTTATCGAATGAAATACCGCCTGAAAATATCGTTTCATCTAACTTAAATCTATCTCCAAAATTGACTTTTTGGGAGAGTATGCTGAATAAGGCCGGCCTATACAGTCCATACTCCGGATTATCTATGTCATCCGAGCATTTCAAAATATCAACCTATATGAATATAGGACATAACACAACGGATGCAGAAATTGTGACAATAAACTCGAAGAAAATGATAGCTGCAGCGCAGGGATCCAAGATAAGCATATATAATTTTGATGGAAGCGCCTTTAGCAAATACACCGAATTTTCCTACGGGTATAATGTTTTTCATATAGACAGCGCTGAAATATCAGGAAAAACCTGGATTGCGCTTTCGAACTTTAACAGCTATGGCGCATTGGATTCATGCATCGGATATATAGACGGCAAACAATTTAAAATAGTAAGAAAGAATATGCCCTATCACATCAGATTTTATGATAAATTTTCAAAGCCTATTATAATAGTTCAAAAAGCGTCTATTGCTAAAGTATTTTACGGGGATATATATAAATTGGATATTAATACCTTAAAAATTACACTATTCAAAATGCCGGTTAAAGTTGATAATTTTTACGAGTTTTTTAAGGTTGATGATAATATAGTGTATTTATCTGCCGCCAAACAATTGGAAATCTATAATATAAAAACAGGAAAGGCAGCATACAGCTTACCCTATTACTTTGCAGGTGTTCAGCGAGCAATTGAAAGGTATCATTATGAGCCAAATAATGAAGAATCTTGGCGGGATGTGGAGAAAAAGAACATTGTGTATATAGCAAAAAATTTGGCAGCCGAAAAAGACAAGAAAGGCATATATTTTCTTGCCAAAGCATCCTATCTAAGCAATCACGTATCTTTTGGCCCGTTAAGCGGAAATAGCCATAATGCATATGATCTTAAAATATTCAGATACTACGGGTCTGAGCTGGAAAAAGTATATTCATCTGGCAAGCTGAAGGGAGATGTTGCAGGTATGGGTAAAATAGGAAACTATATAGTGGCTGTCATAGGCGTGCCGGCAGGATTTTTCAATAGAACGGTAATGGGTATAGAGGAAATTGACAGGTTGTCTGCAGCTGAGATTGAGTATTAAATCCATTAAGATTCAATACTCACACTGCGGCCCAAGTTTTTCTATAATGTTTGAAGTAAAACTGTCAGCAGGGTGAAGAAATAGAATATAATTGCTTATTTTCACCGGATTATAAACGCCGTAAATAAGTTGCATCTCAGTGATCGTCTGCACCAAATGATATCTCCTTTGCCGCAGAGTTTGTTTATGGCGAGTGAGGTAAGATGTTAATTAATTTTAGGGATGCGAGTCTATCTTTAATTTTGTATTAATAAGTAAAATCTTAAAATGGAGGGCGCCATGGAAGTATTAAGGGAATTTAAATTTGATGGAAAAACCATAAAAATCATTCGCGGCGATATTACGGAAGAAAACACTGAGGCTATTGTTAATGCAGCCAACTCTCACCTTAAACATGGCGGTGGTGTAGCAGGCGCTATTGTGAGAAAGGGCGGTCACATTATTCAGGAAGAGAGCAATAAAATAGGCCGTGTTCCAACAGGTGCTGCCGCGATAACAACAGCCGGAAAATTAAAGGCAAAATATGTTATACACGCAGTCGGACCCGTATGGGGTACGGGAGATGAGGATAATAAACTCAAAAATGCTGTTTTGAGTGCCCTAAAAATAGCAGAAGAAAAAGGATTAAAAAGCGTGTCATTGCCGGCTATCAGTTCCGGCATTTTTGGTTTTCCGAAAGGAAGGGCAGCTCACATAATTTTCGAAACATCTGCGGAATTTTTAAAGAGCTCAAAAAATCTGCAAGAGGTGCATTTTTGCAATATTGACGATGCAACAAGCAAACTCTTCGAAGAGGAAGCTGATAGATTTTCAGGAGAGAAACAATAACAGAATTTTTGCAGTACATAATAGCAGGTGTAACGACCGGCGCTGTTTATACGCTTATTGCTATAGGATTTAATATAATATATTCGACAACAAAAATTGTGAATTTTGCACAAGGTGAGTTTTTCATGCTGGGCGGTATAATTGAGTTTTTTCTGCTTCAGGCATCGGTTCCGCTCTATCTATCATTGATAATTACGCTTTTTTCCGTCTCTATTATTGCGGCTTTGATATATGGGATTTTTATAGCAAATGCAAAAAGTTCCAGTGATTTGTCTCTAATTATTATGACAGTGGGTATAGCCATGATATTGAGAGGCACTGTAGGAGTGCTTGCTGATAAAAACGCTCACCCCGTTAAGGATTTTTTGAGTTTTTCCTCCGTTTCAATATTTGGTGCAAGCTTCGCATCTCAATATATAATAGTTATAGCTGTGACGATAATATTAATAATTTCTCTCTATTTTTATTTTTCTAAAACATTTTCGGGAAAAATAATGCGCTCCGTAGCAATAAATCCGCTTGCCGCAACACTATTTGGAATAAACACCAAAAAAGTTAAACTGTTTTCTTTTGCAATAAGCGGATTTATAGGAGCTATGGCAGGTGCAATAATAGCTCCTATAAGTTTTGCGCAGTATGACTCAGGCTTAATGTTTGGTTTAAAGGGTTTCGCAGCAGCTGTTGTCGGCGGATTCGGCAATAACACGGGGGCATTAATAGGTGGACTCTGCATCGGTATAGCGGAGTCTTTGTCTGCCGGATATGTTTCTTCTGTTTATAAAGATGCTGCTGCATTTGTTATTATGATAGTAATTTTGTTTATAAGACCGCAGGGCATTTTTTCGTCTAAAGATATAGAGAGGGTTTAGATGAATTCAAGAACATTCCTTGCTATTACGGCAGTTATTGCTGTCTTTTTAGGAATATTTCTAAATAATCCCTTTTTATTGAGCATGCTTGCACTTGCAGCTTTAACGCTGATTGTGACAACCGGCTTAAATCTATTATTGGGTTTTGCCGGTCAAATTTCACTTGGGCATGCCGGTTTTGTTGCTTTAGGTGCATATATATCTGCTCTGCTGACGATAAAATTTAACATAAATCCGTGGCTGTCAATTTTTACGGCGGCAATACTATCTTCTTTGATCGGGGCTATTATAGGATACCCTACATTAAAATTAAAAAGCCACTATCTTGCCATGGCCACCTTGGCAATAGGAGAAATAATTAATATTTTAATTACGGGCGCAATATCTATCACAGGCGGACCGCAGGGTCTTACAGGCATCCCCATGCTCTCCATTTTAGGATTTACATTTGATGATGATAGAAAATTTTATTTTCTTGCCTGGTTTGCGGCGTTATTTCTAATGCTTGTATCCATAAATTTAACGAAATCAAGATTCGGCAGGGCGCTTCAGGCAATAAAATCAAAGGAGATTGCAGCAGAATCTTTCGGCATTAATGTCCATATGTACAAGGTTGCTGTATTTACCTTAAGTGTCTTCTATGCTTCTCTCGCAGGCGGACTTTTTGCATTTTATATGGGTTTTATATCACCATCTTCATTCGGCATTACAAATTCCATAGAATATGTTGTTATGGTTGTTTTGGGCGGTATGGGAAGTTTTTTCGGTGTGTTGGTTTCAACAATTATATTAAGTATACTACCCGGTATCTTTAGCGGATTAAAAGAATTTTGGCCTATAGCAGACGGTTTTTTATTGGTTTTTGCCATGATGTTTCTGCCTGACGGTTTGAAAAAGTTATTTTCATGGATAAAACAGTAATTTTAAAGTTAGAACATATAACAAAGAGCTTCGGCGGACTTAAAGCTGTGGATGACGTCTCTTTGGAAGTTAAAAAAAGACAGATTCAAGCTTTGATTGGTCCTAACGGTGCGGGAAAAACCACGCTATTTAACATCATTACGCGAATATATTCTAAAGATTCAGGCAGTATACACTTTATTAACCGGAATTTGGATAAATACAAAGCACATAAACTAATAAAGATAGGAATAGCGCGTACTTTCCAAAACATTCAGCTGTTTGATGAGATGAACATATGGGAAAATGTAGCCATAGGCTCTCATATAAAAATGAAAAACAGCCCTCTGGACGCTATTTTATGTACATTTAACAACAAAAAATGGGAAAAGCAGGCAAAAGAAAAAGCTATTGATACGCTCAGATTTCTTAAAATAGACAGATTTGCATACTCATACCCTAAAGAAATATCTTTTGGAAATAAAAGACTTATAGAGCTGGCCAGGGCATTGGTTTGTGACCCCACACTTTTATTATTGGATGAGCCGGCTTCGGGTTTAAATGAATCTGAAACAGGCAGATTGTTAAAAATAATCTTTAGAATATGGGAAAAAGGCGTTACTATACTGCTCATAGAGCACGATATGAATCTTGTAATGAACTGCTCACACTCAATAGCGGTTATGGATAACGGTAAAAAAATAGCTCAAGGCATGCCCAGTTATATACAAAATAATAAAAAGGTAATAAAAGCTTATCTTGGAGAATGATATTGCTGAATATAGATAATTTGACTGTTCATTACGGCAGCGCGCTGGCCATAGAGAATGTTTCCTTGTATGTCAAAAGGCAGGAGGCTGTATGCGTTCTCGGCTCAAACGGGGCAGGGAAAACAACTCTGCTGAACGCCTTATTAAATATTATACCGAAAAAGGGCAGGGTGCTATACAAAAATATAGATATAACAGATAAAAAAACTAAAGATATTGTTTCACTGGGAATATCTTATATTCCCGATAAAAGAACTGTTTTTAAGGATATGAGCGTCTATGACAATCTGCTTATACCTGCAATAGAGCTGATTAAACTACATGGGAAACATTATTTTGATAAATCTTTGAGCGGGCTTTTAAACAATTTCGGCAGCATAGGGGGAAAATTGCGCCTAAAAGCCGGATATTTATCGGGCGGCGAGCAGCAAATGCTGTCCATAATGCAGGGACTATTGAGAGAGCCGGAACTGCTGATTTTAGATGAGCCCACAGCAGGTTTATCTCCGAAACTCATTAATGAAGTATTTGATATTATATCATTGTTAAAAGATAGAAATATTACCACGCTTATTGTTGAGCAAAATACCAATAAAACATTGAGATATACTGACAGAGCATATATTATGGAAGTAGGGAAAATAGTGGATAGCGGCGAATCAGAGTTTATACTTGATAAGGACAGCATAAAAAAAGCCTATCTTGGAGGATAAATGTTTAAGACTGTAGGCATAATAGCAAAAGCCAAAGTTGAAAATTTGGGTAAAATAGTATTGGAATTGGTCAAATATTTGAAGGATAAGAACATAGATGTACTGTTGGGAAATGAGATAGCTAAAGATATAGGAAAACCCAATAGCATGGAACGTTCTGAGATTGCCAAATATGTGGATCTTATAATAGTGTTGGGCGGGGACGGCACATTTATATCAGCTGCACGTTCGGTTAGCGAGTGCGGCAACGACATACCTATATTGGGCATAAACTTAGGCAGAATGGGATTTTTAACCGAAGTGCCTTTGAGCAGTATGTATGGTATGCTGGACGATATATTTGTAAATAACAACTATAAGATTGAAAGCAGGATGATGATAGATGCAGAACTCCATTCGGGCAGGAATATCTATAAGAAAAGTTTTTTCAACGATGCGGCCATAAACAACGGAGCGCTGGCAAGAATCATAGGCATAAAAACACACATTATAATAAACAATGTCAAACATTTTCTTGCCGTATTTCATGCAGACGGTTTAATTATATCGACGCCGTCAGGTTCAACTGCATATAGTCTATCGGCAGGCGGACCGATTGTGTACCCCACGTTGGACTGCTTTATTATAACTCCTATTTGCCCGCATACATTGTCAAACAGACCTTTAGTTATACCGAAAGATGCACAGCTCATAATAGAACTCGAGGAGGACGTTTCAAATGTTATGCTTACGCTTGACGGCCAAATAGGGTTTCGAATGGACAGGAAAGATAAAATAATTCTTAAGAAATCCAATAAAATTATACGTATAATTACATCAAAGGATAAAAACTATTTCGATATACTGAGGACAAAATTGGGCTGGGAAGAGAGGAAAATTAAAAAAGTGAAATGCTGAAAACTATAAAAATACAAAATTTTCTAACAATAAAAGAGATACAATTGGATCTATCAGATAAAATCACAGCTATTATAGGAGAGTCGGGAGCAGGTAAATCGCTGATACTCCAGGCTATAGAAAACCTATTTTCTTATAAAAGCTCAAGAAATATAATAGGCAACTTCAATAAAAAATGCACGATCAAACTTATTTTTAAGTTAAATGAATATCAAAAAACCTATTTTGAGGATATAGGCTTTTTAGACGATGAAGCAGTTATAGAAAAAATTATATATAAAGATAAAACAAAAACATATATAAATCATGAATCTGTGAGCATAAAGATTGTCAGCAGCTTAAGAAAAGTTTTAATAGGCATCGTTTCACAGGATTATAAATTCGATATTTTCGATTCTAAGAATTTATTGAATATATTGGATGAAATGATAGAACAAAAAATAGTCAGAGACTACGCAGATGCATATGATATGTATAGATCACTGGAGCTGAAGAAATCCGCTCTATTAAAAGATATGGAGAGAATTAGCGGTGCTCACCCTGAAATTCTGCTTGATGAAATTAAAAAAGTTAATCCTAAAAAGGATGAATATGAGCAGCTGAAAGCAAAGTTGGACATTGCAAAATCAGCTCATATTATAAAAAATGAATCATTCTATATGCTGCATAATTTATATGAGGACGAAAACAGCATAGAAGGCAGACTTAGTGAAATAATAGACAAAATAGGAAGAATTGAGAAGTTTAGCGAGGATATTAAATATGTAAAAGAGCGTCTTGAAAGTGCACACATTGCCATTAACGATGTAAAAGACAGCATATATAACTTAATTGAACTATCATCGGAACCGCAGGAGGATATAGACGCGGTAGAATCACGTATGTTTAATCTTGAAGAACTTCAAAGAAAATTTTTAAAACCCCTTAATGCAATAATAGAAGAAAAAATGGCGCTGGAGAATGATATAGATAAATTGGAAATGCTAAACATAAATATAGAAAAAGTGAATAAAGAACTTAATATGTCACTTAATAATTTAAAAGAGAAAGCCGAATTGCTGAGCAGTGCAAGAAAAACAGCAGGCAGAAAAATTTTAATAAAGATAAAAGAAAGACTATCCCGCATAATGCTGCAGAACAGCATAACTGAGTTTAAATTTGATACACATAAATTGGATGAATCAGGCAAAGATCATATCTCCATACTCTTTTCTGCAAATCCGGACCTGTCTTTAACAGAAATAGGAAAAACTGCATCCGGGGGAGAACGATCACGATTTATGCTGGCGCTTATATGCTCTTTGAATGGAATAAAAAATGTTTATTGGACATTGTTCGCAGATGAAATAGAATCAGGAACAAGTTCAAAAACGCTTGCAAGCATTATAAATACAATAAAAGATATGAGCTTATCCAACCAAATTATATTGGTGACGCACCAGCTTAAGGTAGCGGAAAATGCTCAAAAAATAATAAAGGTAGAGAAATATTTTGACGGCATACAAACAATAAGTTCTGCAGCTCCTGTTGATAAAAGGGATATTGAAAAAATATATGCGTAACAATATAATAATTTCAGGCGGCGGTACCGGCGGGCATCTATTTGCATCTTTGTCCTTTGCTGAATATGTGAAACAAATAGGCTATAACCCTATAATAATAGGTTCCGTATGGGGAATTGAGAATAAAATATTGCCAAAAACAGAGTTTGAATATTTTCTGTTGAACACAAAAGGATTTGCAAATAAAAAAATTTCACAGCAGATAGACAGTGCATATAAATTTTTTAAAGCAACGCTGGAAGCCATTTCTATAATCATAAAAATAAAACCTTTATTTATTGTCGGATTCGGCGGATATACAACCGTTCCCGTTATAGCTGCGGCAAAATTGACCGGAAATAAAAGGGCAATATTGGAACAGAATTCCATCCCGGGCAAAGCAAATAAGCTACTGTCCCATATAAGCGATGCGGTATTTGTAAATTTTCAGCAGACAAAATCCTATTTTAATCATAAAAGGGTTTTTCTTACGGGTAATCCTACAAGAAACAATCTTTATATTGAAAATAGAACATTTCAAGATAAAAAATTAACCATAGGCGTAATAGGCGGAAGCAGAGGCGCAAAAAATATAAACGATGCAATGGCGGAATTCGCACAAATATCAAATAAAAATATACATATAATACATCAAACCGGTGAGGAGGACAAAGAACGTATAAAGCAAATATATAAGGATACACATCCTAATTGGGAGGTGTATAGTTTTATAGATAATATGGAAAAATTTTATAAAAACATTGACTTTATAATATGCCGTGCGGGAGCTAGCACCTTAAGTGAAATCGCATGTGCCGCTTTAGGATCTGTGCTTGTGCCGTATCCTTACGCCATACATAATCATCAATATGAAAATGCGCTAATTTTTAAAAAACAGGGTGCATCAATCATTGTTGAGGATAAAAATTTAAGTGGAAAACTCATAGAAAGTATTGTATCATCTCTATCAATCGACAAGCTTAAAATGCTGTCTGATAATGCCAAAATGTTGTGCAAAAGGGATTCTTGTGAAAAAATGGTTGATATTTTAAGAAAATTGCAGGTTGGTTAAAAATGAAAGTAATAGCTGTAGCAAATCAGAAAGGCGGGGTCGGCAAAACAACAACAACCATTAATCTCGGCGCATCTTTGGCTGTTTATGGAAAGAAGGTTTTAATAATAGATATAGACCCGCAGGCAAATGCTACAAGCGGTCTGAGTGCAAGTAAAGATATATGCATTTATCATGCATTAATAGGAAAGAAAACGCTGCCTTCAATTATACAGGCTACAGATACGGAAAATTTATTTATAGCTCCCTCGAACATTTCTCTAATAGGCGCAGAAATAGAATTGGTAAACAAAAAAGGTAAAGAAGGCATACTTAAAAAATTGATAAAACCATTAAAAAATTTTGAATATATAATAATTGATTGTCCTCCATCTCTTGGTGTTTTAACGATAAATGCCCTTGTAGCTGCTCATTCCGTTTTGGTTCCCGTGCAATGCGAATATTTTGCACTTGAGGGATTAGCTCAGCTGCTCAATACGATTAATTTGGTTAAAAGAACATTTAATCCGTTTTTAACAATAGAAGGTATCCTGCTTACAATGCATGATAAAAGAAATAATTTGTCTAAGCAGGTGGAAATGGAAATAAAAAGACATTTCCCCAAGCATGTATTTAAAACATTGATTCCAAGAAATGTAAGGCTGTCGGAAGCTCCGAGTTTCGGTAAATCTATCATAATGTATGATATAAAATCATCCGGAAGCAAAAGCTATATGTCACTTGCAAGAGAGGTTCTAAAGTATGCCTAAAGACAATAGATTGGGCAAAGGCCTGTCGGCAATATTCGGTGATATAGATAGCTTAGATGATGAGACCGCTATTCAATATTTACCTATAGATTCTATTTCGCCTAATCCAAACCAGCCGCGCCAGGACATTAAAAACAGCGAACTGAAAAATTTGGCTGAATCCATAAAAGAAAAAGGCATTATACAGCCCATAATTGTGAGGCAAAAAAATGGGATATTTGAAATAGTTGCCGGGGAACGCAGATTAGAAGCTGCAAAAATTGCCGGCCTTGAGAATATCCCGGCAATAGAAAAAAATTTTACAGATGAAGAATCAGCGGAAATTGCATTAATAGAAAATATACAGAGAAAGAACTTAAATCCTATAGAAGAGGCTTATGCATATAAAAATTTAATGGATAAATTTAATTATACTCAGGAAGAACTATCCAAAAAGATAGGAAAGGACAGAGCTACAATATCAAACACGCTAAGACTGCTTAAGCTGCCGGATTCTATAATCAAAATGCTACAGAACAATGAGATAAGATCGGAAGAGCACACGTCTGAACTCCAGTCAGACGTGTGCTCTTCCGATC